>NZ_MQSY01000052.1:0-160957 GCF_001921245.1 Aeromonas sp. YN13HZO-058
TCTGAAAGGTGACGTGGTTGTGATGGTCTCCGGTGCTCTGGTACCGAGCGGCACCACCAACACCGCTTCTGTTCACGTTCTTTAATCAGAGCTGAACAACATGAAAACGGCGCCTGCGGGCGCCGTTTTTTTTATCCCTCCCCCCTGCTTACCTGACAAGCCCGGTGTTAGAATCCACGCGAATTTAATCTATGCGGGAAATCTCCCGAATATCGCGTAATAACCCGGAAGTTATATGCCCTCAATACGTTTTAAAAGAGTCTCGGCCACCCTGTTGCCGCTGCTCTGTTTAATCGCCAGCCTCTGCGTCCCGCAAGCCATGGCGCAAGATGCCCCCTCTCGCAATTCCGTTCAGCGAGCGCTGGATGGTCTGGGTAAATCAGAGACCCTGACCGTCAGTCAGCAAGCGGATCAGAAGTTGCTGACCGAGACCCTTGCCTTGCTCGACAGCATCGACAAGGAAGAGGCGAAGGCCAAGACCCAGGCACAACGGATCCGCAACCTGCCCACCGAACTCAAAGAGATCAGCGCCAAGCTCGATGCCCTGACCAAGGGCAAGAGTGTCGAGCAGATCAAGAGTGAATACGCCAGCATGAGTCTGGCGGAGCTCGACAGCCGTCAGCCGGAAGTGCTGGCCAACATGCAGGAGGCCCAGGAGGCCCTCGGCACCATCGGCAGCCAGCTCACCAGCCTGCAGACCCTGCCGGAGCGGGCGCAGGCCAGAATGAGCCATGCCTATCAGCGCAGTCAGGAGATCCGCAGCCGTCTCAACGCCGGTGAAAGCGTCTCCAGCGCCGAGAAGATGAAGCTCAATGCCGAGTTGGCGCTGATCGATCTGCAACTGGCCCAGTTGCAAAAGGATCTGGATAACCGCACCAGCATGCAGGATCTGGCGGTCAAGCAGCGCGACTATCAGAGTGCCCGTCTCGCCATCGAAGAGCAGAAACTGCAGTTGCTGCAGGAGCAGAGCAGCGCCAAGCGTCTCGGCGACACCGAGAAGACCGCCGAGCAGACCGGTGAGCTGGTGGCGACCGAAGACAGCCCGCTGGTGCAAAAAGAGCAGGAACTCAACCACCAGCTCAGCCAGCAGCTCATCACCGCCACCACCAGCCTCAACTCGCTGGTACAAAAAAACCTGCAAGCCAAGAGCTGGCTGGAGCGGGGTACCCAGACCGAGCGCAACCTGAACGAACAGGTGCAGATGCTCAAGGGCAACCTGCTGCTGTCACGCATCCTCTATCAGCTCTACCAGCAGCTGGAAGCGGCCCCCTCTATCGCCGTCAAGAATCTGGAAGAGCAGATCGCCGACCTCCACCTGGCCCAGTTCGAACTGAGCCAGCAACGTGACCAGCTGTTCCAGAAGAACCTCTATCTGGACAATCTGATCGCCGGCAGCAAGGAGCCGGTCAGCGAAGAGGACAAGGCCAACCTTGCCAAGCTGCTCGACACCCGCATCAATCTGCTCGATCAGCTCAACCGCCAGCTCGACAGCCAGCTCACCAACGCCATCAGCCTGCAGCTGACCCAGCAGCAACTGGCGCGGATCTACAAGTCCATCGAATTTACCCTGCAACAACATATCTTCTGGGTAAGCAGCAACAAGCCCATCGACAGCAAGTGGTTTATCAGCTGGCCCGCCCAGGCCTACAAACAGGCCTCCGACTGGGTACTGAAACCGGACTGGAAACGCTGGCGCGAAGAGTTGCTGGGGATCTCCCTGCTCGCCTTCCCGCTGTTGCTGATCGGCGGCCTGCTGGTCTGGAAGCGCCCGACACTGGTTGAACGACAGAAGAAGATTGCCAAGGACCTTGGCCGTTTCCGTCAGGACAACCAATGGCACACCCCTGTCGCGCTCTTCTACACCGTGCTGCATCGCCTGCCGGGCAGCCTGTTCATCCTGGCGGGCGGCTTGCTGCTCACCTATTGTGGTCTGCTCAGCCCCAAGCTGATGTTCCAGATCACCCTGAACCTCGCCCTCGGTTACCTGGTATTCAGCGTCTATCTGGCGGTCATGCGTCCGGGTGGCATCGCCGAAACCCACTTCCGCATTCCGAAAGCGGAGCTGCAAGCCAAGCGATCCAGCATGCGCTACCTCTGGTTGCCACTGCTGCCGCTTATCATGCTCGCGACCAAGGCGGTGGTTGAACCCTCCACTCTGGGCAATGATGTGATCGGTCAAGCCATGACCCTGCTCCTGTTGGGACTGGCCGCCTATCTGGTGTTCCCCATCTCCCGTGCCCGCATCAAGGGCGAGGTGAGCATACAGAAGTCGCTGATCGCCATCGCCCTGGCGCTGGCACCGGTGGCGCTGATCGTGCTGGCGATGCTCGGTTACTACTACACCGCGCTGAAGCTGACCGGTCGCCTGATCGAATCCTTCTACCTCATCATCATCTGGAGCCTGGTCTACCGCACCGCCCTGCGTGGTCTGGAGCTGGCCGCCCGCCGTCTGGCCTACCGCCGCGCGGTGGCCAAGCGCGAGCACAAGTCTTCGGAAGATGCGGAAGGGGGCGAGTCCGTCGAAGAGCAACCCATGGATCTGGAGGATGTCAGCCAGCAATCCCTGCGTCTGACCCGTACCGTGCTGCTGCTGATCTTCGGCGTCGCCTTCTACTGGCTCTGGTCCGATCTGGTCGCGGTATTCTCCTACCTCGACAGCATGGTGCTGTGGCACCGCAGTGAAGGCACCGGCGCCAACGCCGTACTGTTCCCCATCAGCCTGAGTGACGTGCTGATCGGCTTCCTGCTACTCGGCGGCGCCTGGTCACTGGCGCGCAACCTGCCCGGTTTACTGGAAGTGCTGATACTCTCCAAGCTCAATCTGGCCCAGGGTACCGCCTACGCCATCACCACCATGCTCAACTACGTGCTGATCGGCTTCGGCTCCCTCACCGCCCTCTCCATGATGGGTGTGCAGTGGGACAAGCTGCAGTGGGTAGCGGGTGGTCTGTCGGTCGGTATCGGTTTCGGTATGAAGGAGATCCTCTCCAACTTCGTCTCCGGCATCATCATCCTGTTCGAGCGTCCGGTGCGGATCGGTGACACCGTCACCATCGGATCCTTCTCCGGTACCGTCTCCAAAATCCGAATCCGCGCCACCACCCTGACCGACTTCGACCGCAAAGAGGTGATCATCCCCAACCAGCAGCTGATGACCGAACGGCTGATCAACTGGTCGCTGAGTGACACCGTCACCCGGGTGATCGTGCGGGTGGGCGTGGCGTACGGCTCGGATCTGGAGCTGACCCGCACCCTGCTCAAACAGGCGGCCGATGAAAACAGCCGGGTACTGAAAGACCCGGCCCCCATCGTCTACTTCCTCACCTTCGGTGCCAGCACCCTGGATCATGAGCTGCGCTTCTTCGTGAGCGAACTCGGTGATCGCAACCCGGCGGTGGACGAGTTGAACCGTAAGATCGACCAGCTGTTCCGCGAGAACGGCATCGAGATCGCCTTCAACCAGATGGATGTCTACATCAAGAACATGCAAGGTGAAGAGCAGAAGGTGGAGTCCAACTCCGCCGCTCTGCCGCCCCCCGCGGAAGATGGCAAACAGCCAGCCTGATAGCGAACGGCAATGATCTGATGGCAACAGCCGCTCACCCAGGTGAGCGGCTTTTTTATACCCTCAGGTCAACGAGGCGGGTAACGGGTCTGCGGAAACAGATGGCCAAAATGGCTCGCATGAAGACCTTTATCTTCGAGTACACAGGATTGTTCATGACATCGCGTCAGCCGACACCATAAAGCGGTTTACCACCACACGGCTCTCACCTATGGTAAAGCATGCAAAAGATGCATCGAGGAGTCGCTTTTCCCATGAATGACCGAGAACTGCAACAGATCCTGTTTCGCTCCTTCGATGTGATCCCGCTGCCTATTCTGGTGTCAGAATCCATTGCCCGTCACGATGGCCGCTCGCCCGACATGATCCCGCAGCGGCGCCACCGCTTCCTGAACAAGGCCTTCCTTGAGCAGCTCGGCTACGACCTTGCCGAGCTGCCGGACATGGCCTCCTGGTTTCGACTCGCCTACCCGGATGAAGGGTATCGCCGCACCATCATCGACTCCTGGCACTCGCAGGTGGAACAGAGCTTGTCGCAAGGGCTGGAGGTCGCCGAGATGCCTGCGCTGATCCGCTGCAAGGGCGGCCAGTCGCGCTGGTTTATCGTCACCGCCCAGCTGGGTGCCGATGCCATCCCGGATGGCCATATCGTCACCTTTCGCGATATCCACGACCTGCAGTGCATGGTGGAAGAGGTGAGCCGCCTCTCCTGCACCGATCCCCTCACCGAGCTGACCAACCGGCGCGGTGCCCAGCAACAGTTGCAGGCCCTCTGGTTGCACGGTGAGCCCCTCTCGGTGGTGCTGGGGGATATCGACCATTTCAAGCAGGTCAACGACCGCTACGGCCATCCTGCGGGTGATGCCGCGCTCTGCGCCGTCGCCCACGCCATGGCAAGTCAGCTGTTGCCGGGGGAGAGTCTGGCCCGCTGGGGCGGGGAGGAGTTTCTGCTGATCCTGCCGGGTTGCGACATTGAACAGGCGGCACGGCGCGCCGAACAGCTGCGCCAGCATGTCAGTACCACCCGTGTGCCGTGGCAGGGGGATCAGCTCTCCCTCACCATCAGCCTGGGGTGTGCCAGCATGAAGGGGCAAGAGAGCATCGACTACCTGCTGATGATGGCCGACCGGGCCCTTTATCAGGCCAAGGATCAGGGCCGTAACCGGGTTGTCATCTCGGCACAATAGCCTGGTGACCAGAAGGGGAAGCCGACACGCGGCCATAAAAAAACCGAAGCACCAGGCTTCGGTTTTTTACTGCAGCAACTGGCGTGAGCCAGCCGGGCATTACTTCTTGATACGGATAACCGGGGTCTCGCCCACAGTCACAGCACCCGTCATTTTGATCAGCTCTTTGATCTCGTCCATGTTGGAGATGACAACCGGAGTCAGGGTAGACTTGGCTTTCGCTTCCAGAACGGCCAGATCGAACTCGATGATGGTGTCGCCGCGCTTGACCTGTTGGCCTTCCTGAGCGATACGGGTGAAACCTTCGCCTTTCAGTTCAACGGTGTCGATACCGAAGTGAACGAACAACTCGATACCGGAGTCGGATTCCAGAGAGAACGCGTGGTTGGTCTCGAAAATCTTGCCGATGGTACCATCGCACGGCGCAACCATCTTGTTGCCAGCCGGCTTGATAGCGATACCGTCACCAACGATTTTCTCGGCGAAGACAACGTCAGGCACATCTTCGATCGGCACGATTTCGCCAGACAGCGGAGCAAAGATTTCGATGCCGCCGGTGTCAGAGCTATCGTCGGAAACCAGTTTCTTCAGTTTGTCGAACAGACCCATATAAAGCTCCTAGAGATGATTTGTCGCTGTTTGCAGCCGATCTTAGCAGACTGCCTTCTGCTTAATAAAGTTATCTACGCATGCTTCGATTTCAGCGGCGGTGGCAAAGCTCAGTGCTTGATCAGCCATGGCCTTCACATCTTCGAAGTTGGTGTTGCGGATAAGCTTCTTGATACGCGGTACAGAGATGGCGCTCATTGAGAACTCATCCAGACCCATACCCAGCAGCAGCAGGGTGGCGCGCTCGTCACCAGCCAGTTCACCACACATACCGGTCCACTTGCCTTCGGCGTGGGACGCATCGATAACCATCTTGATCAGCGTCAGGACGGAGGGTGACAGCGGGTTGTACATGGCGGAGATCATCTCGTTACCACGATCGACAGCCAGGGTGTACTGGGTCAGGTCGTTGGTACCGATACTGAAGAAATCCACTTCCTTGGCCAGATGATGAGCCATCACGGCAGCGGCCGGGGTCTCGATCATGATACCCACTTCGATGGATTCATCAAAGGCTTTGCCTTCAGCGCGCAATTCGGCCTTCAGCGTCTCTACGGTAGCCTTCAGGCTACGGAACTCTTCGACAGAGATGATCATCGGGAACATGATGCGCAGTTTGCCAAAGGCAGAGGCGCGCAGAATGGCCCGCAGCTGAGCGTGCATGATGTCTTCGCGGTCGAAGAAAATACGCACGGCACGCCAGCCCAGGAAAGGGTTCATCTCTTTCGGGAAATTCATGTACGGCAGCTCTTTGTCGCCGCCAATGTCCATGGTGCGCACGATGATCGGCTGATCCGGCATCGCTTCGGCCACTTCTTTGTAGGCTTTGAACTGCTCGTCTTCGGTCGGCAGCGCGTCACGGTCCATGAACAGGAACTCGGTACGGTACAGACCCACGCCTTCGGCGCCATTGCGGATGGCACCTTCGGTATCCTTGACGGTACCGATGTTGGCGCACACTTCGACCTGATGACCATCCAGAGTGATGGCAGGCAGGTCTTTCAGCTTGGCCAGCTCATCTTTCTCGGCCTGGAACTGAGCCTGGAACTTCTTGGCTTCGGTCAGCTGTTCAGCGGTCGGATTGATGATGATCTGGTTGTTGATCGCATCCAGCACCAGCATGTCACCGTTCTTGACGCGCTCGGTGATGTCGTTGGTGCCCACGATGGCCGGCAGCTCCAGAGAGCGGGCCATGATGGAGGTGTGAGAGGTACGGCCACCGATGTCGGTAACGAAACCCAGCACATATTTCAGGTTGATCTGAGCGGTTTCAGACGGGGTCAGGTCTTTGGCGACCAGAATGACCTCTTCGTCGATGGTGCTCAGGTTGACAACGGCGATGCCCAGTACGTTCTTGACCAGACGGGTACCGATGTCACGGAAGTCGGTTGCGCGTTCGCGCAGATAAGGGTCATCCAGTTCGGCCATCATCTTGGCGTACTGTTCGATCACCTCATAGATGGCTTTGTCAGCGGAAGCCTTGTTCTCTTTGATGAAGGATCTGATATCCCCTTCCAGCTCCTCATCTTCGAGCAGCATGATGTGGCCTTCGAAGATGGCCTCTTTTTCCTCACCGAAGGTACGACCGGCCATCTCTTTGATGGCTTCCAGCTGAGCAGCTGACTTGGTACGAGCTTCGAGGAAACGGTTGATCTCGGCATCAATCTGCTCGGCGGGAATCTTGCCCTGATTGATAACGATTTCATCTTCTTTAAGAAGAAGCGCCTTGCCGAATGCGATACCGGGGGACGCAAGAATGCCAGATATCATAATCCTTCCTATTAAAACGACTGTGGGGGAGGAATAAAGCTGGATTACTCCAGCTCGTCCATCAGGGCAACCAGCTTCTCAACAGCTTGTTGAGCATCCGGGCCGTCAGCCTGGATAGTCACGTTGGTACCCTTGGTCAGGCCCAGGGTCTGCAGCTTGAACAGGCTCTTGGCGCTGGCGGACTTGCCACCGGAGACCACAGTGATCTCGCTTTGGAATTCTTTGGCTTCTTTCACGAACTGAGCTGCCGGACGGGTGTGCAGGCCGTTTTCAGCAGTAATAACAACAGACTTCTCGTACATGGTTTCACCCCATATTATTGATATTTTTTGGTGGATTGGTCGTTTTTGAAGCAACCTGACCCACCGTGTCAGTATGGATATGTTGTAAAGTAACGAAAGCAGACCCGCAATGGTTTAATCCAGGTCAAGTTTCTGTGCAGTAATCGGCGCGCTGGTTGGCAATTTTCAGTTATTGGGCTACAAGCCGCATCAGGACTGGCCTGAAATTATTTTATAACGAAAAATAACACTTTGTTACTTTGTGATACCCAGCCAGCAAACACCGCGTGACGCCGCACAGGATATGAGATTTACAGCGGAATGTCTGCTTTTTTTCTCACTCCGGAACTTGTTATTTTACCCCAAAAAATAAGGATCAAGTGACACTAACAGGGGTTGAGTCTAGCCCATAAAGAAGCGGCGCTCCTGGGAGCGCCGCTGTTTTGAAAGATTCCGATCAGTTACTGCTGCAGTTCCTGCTCGCTGAACACCCCGGCAAACAGGGCGCTGGAGAGGTAACGCTCCGCCGCGCTCGGCAGGATGACCACAATGGTTTTGCCCGCAAATTCCGGCAGCTCGGCCAGACGGCTGGCAGCCACCACCGCAGCCCCGGAGCTGATACCGGCCAGGATCCCCTCCTCCTCCATCAGGCGTCGGGCCATCTCGATGGCTTCGTCGCTGGTCACCTTCTCCACCCGATCGATGAGGGAGAGGTCCAGGTTGCCCGGGATAAAGCCGGCGCCGATCCCCTGGATCTTGTGAGGGCCCGGTTTGATCTCTTCGCCGGCCAGCTTCTGGCTGATGACCGGTGACTCGGCAGGCTCAACGGCGACAGAAACCACCGCCTTGCCTTGAGTCTGCTTCAGATAGCGGGAGACACCGGTAATGGTGCCGCCGGTACCGACCCCGGCCACAAACACATCCACCTCACCGTCAGTGGCATCCCAAATCTCGGGACCGGTGGTCTTTTCGTGGATCTCCGGGTTGGCCGGGTTTTCAAACTGTTGCAGCAGCACATACTTGCCCGGCTCGGACTCGAGGATCTCGTTGGCCTTGGCAATGGCCCCCTTCATGCCGAGCGGCCCTTCGGTCAGCACCAGATTGGCGCCAAGCGCCTTGAGCAGCTTGCGGCGCTCCAAGCTCATGGTGGCGGGCATGGTCAGGGTAATGGGATAGCCGCGAGCTGCCGCGACAAAAGCCAGAGCAATACCCGTGTTGCCGCTGGTAGGCTCGATGATCTCCTTACCCTTGGTCAGGATGCCGCGCTTCTCGGCATCCCAGATCAGGTTGGCACCAATCCGGCACTTGACGCTGAAGCTGGGGTTACGGCTCTCGATCTTGGCCAGCACGCGGCCTTTGGTAACACGGTTGAGACGAACCAGCGGGGTGTGACCGATAGTCTGGCTGTTGTCCTCAAAAATTTTGCTCATGGTGCTATCCCTGTGTTTGTTACGACGATGAAACAAGATTACCCTGTGGTTTCTGAATGAGAAGTGACTATTCGTTATAACCATATGGTATTACAACATATAGAGCTTATTCTCTCTGGCCCCTGACTCCGGGCGCCAATCGTCAAAGGAACCGACGTTATGGGATTTTCAGGAAGCAGCGATTATCTCGCCTCCGATGCATTGAGGATGGCGGTCAATGCCGCCATCACCCTCGAAAAACCGCTGCTGATCAAGGGGGAACCGGGCACCGGCAAGACGGTGCTGGCCGAAGCGGTCGCCGACCATCTCGGCACCGATCTCATTGCCTGGCATATCAAGTCCACCACCAAAGCCCAGCAGGGGCTCTACGAATATGATGCGGTGGCCCGACTGCGGGACTCCCAGCTCGGCGATCCCAGAGTGGCCGATATCAGCCACTACATTCGTAAAGGCAAGTTGTGGCAGGCCTTCAGCGCCGAGCAGCGGCCAGTGCTGCTGATCGACGAGATCGACAAGGCCGACATCGAGTTCCCCAACGATCTGCTGCTGGAGCTGGATCGGATGGAGTTCGATGTCTACGAGACCGGCGAGCGAGTCAAGGCACGCCAGCGGCCGGTGGTCATCATCACCTCCAACAACGAGAAAGAGCTGCCGGACGCCTTCCTGCGCCGCTGCTTCTTCCATTACATCCGCTTCCCCGACAAGGCCGAGATGCAGGCCATCGTCAAACTCCACTACCCCGACCTCAAGGAGAGTCTGCTCGGCGAAGCGATGGATCTCTTCTTCGAGCTGCGCGAGGTAGAGGGGCTGCGCAAGAAGCCCTCCACCTCGGAGCTGCTGGACTGGCTCCGGCTGCTACTGGCCGATGATATCGCCCCCGAGGCGATGCGCGCCCGCGAGCCCGGCAAGCTGGTGCCCGCGCTATATGGCGCCCTGCTCAAGACCGAGCAGGACCTGCATCTCTTCGAGAAACTCGCCTTTCTGGCCCGGCGCGGCAGCTGACCCATGCTGATCGACTTTTTTACCCACCTGCGTCGCCACAAACTCCCGTGCAGCCTGCGCGAGTTGCTGGACTTGCACGCCGCACTGGCTGCCCGGCTGGTCGTTGTCGATATGGACGAGTTCTACCAGCTCTCGCGCTGCCTGCTGGTGAAAGACGAGGCCCACTACGATCGCTTCGATCGCGCCTTCGCCGAATACTACGAAGGGCTGGACGCCATTCCCCTGCTGCCGGAAAGCCTGCCCGAGGAGTGGCTGCGCAAGGAGTTCGAACGGCTGTTGAGCCCAGAGGAGAAGGCGTTGCTCAAATCTCTCGGCGGACTCGACAAGCTGCTGGAGACTCTCAACCAGCGGTTAAGCGAGCAGAAAGAGCGCCATGCCGGCGGCAACAAGTGGGTAGGGACCGGTGGCAGCAGCCCGTTTGGCCACGGCGGTTTTCACCCCGAGGGCGTGCGCATGGGTGGAGAGGGGCTGCACGGCAAGGCGGCCAAGGTGTGGGAGGCCCGTCACTATCGCAACTTCAGCGACGACTCACCGCTTGGCCAGCGCGCCATCCAGCTGGCGCTGCGCAAACTCAGACGCTGGGTGCGCAAAGGCAATCCCGACGAGCTGGATCTCGACGACACCATAAAAAGCTCTGCCCGCCAGGGCTGGCTCGATGTGAAGCTGCGACCCGAGCGCCACAACGGGGTGAAGCTATTGGTCTTTTTCGATGTGGGAGGCTCCATGGATACTCACGTAGCCGAGGTGCAGCGCCTCTTCTCGGCCCTGCGCCACGAGTTCAAGCATCTGGAGTACTTCTATTTTCACAACTGCCTCTACGACTTCGTCTGGAAGGATAACGCCCGCCGCGTTGAGGAGCGGTTCGATACCCTGCGGCTGCTGCGCACCTACGGCAGCGACTACCGGGTGATCTTGGTGGGGGATGCCACCATGGGCCCCTACGAGATCACCTGGCCGGGCGGCAGTGTCGAACAGTGGAACGAGGAGTCGGGTCAGGTGTGGCTTACCCGCTTGCAGCAACACTTTCCCAAACTGGTGTGGATCAACCCCACCCCGCGCCGGGAGTGGCTCTGGCATCCCTCCATCAAACTGATGAATGACGTGGTTGGCGGACGGATGCATCCGCTGACCCTGGCGGGTCTCGCTGCGGCGATCGACCAGCTATAACCCTCTCACACCTATAAACCGACAAGCCGGGAACGCACCCGGCGAGGAGCAAAGATGACCTCTATCGTGATCAGTGGCTCAGGCCTCTATACCCCCCCCTTTGCCGTCAGCAATGAAGAGCTGGTGGCCGCCTTCAACCAGTATGTGGACCTCTACAACGAGGAGAACGCCTCCGCCATCGACGCCGGCCAACTGCCTGCCAAGCAGCACTCCAGCTGTGAGTTCATCGAGAAGGCCTCCGGCATCAAGAGCCGTTATCTGGTGAGCCGCGAAGGGGTGCTCAACCCCGACATCATGCAACCGCTGCTGGCGGAGCGGCCCGATGAGATGCCCTCCATCATGGTGGAGATGGCGGTAGCCGCCGCCGAACAGGCGCTGATCGCCGCCGGTCGCGAGCCGGGGGAGATCGATCTGGTCATCGTCGCGGCGTCCAACATGCCGCGTCCCTATCCGGCGCTGGCCATCGAGCTGCAGCACTATCTGGGGGCGAGCGGCATGGCCTTTGACATGAACGTGGCCTGCTCGTCCGCCACCTTCGGCATCAAGACAGCCGCAGACATGCTGGCGGCAGGCACAGCCCGACTGGCGCTGGTGGTCAATCCGGAGATCTGCTCGGGGCACCTCAATTTTCGCGATCGGGATAGCCACTTTATCTTTGGCGATGCCTGCACCGCAGTGCTGCTGGAGCGGGAGGCCGATTGCAAGGTGGCCAGTCCGTGGCAACTGGTGGCCAGCAAGCTGGTGACCCAGTACTCCAACAACATCCGCAACAACTTCGGCTTTCTGAACCGTCTCAGCCCGCGTACCCGCTACAGCGACGACAAGCTGTTTCGCCAGCAGGGGCGCAAGGTGTTCAAGGAGGTGTTGCCGCTGGTGTGCGACCAGATCGCCAACCAGCTCGACGAGCAGGGCTGGCCTGCCGAGAGCCTGAACCGGCTCTGGCTCCATCAGGCCAACCTCACCATGAACCAGTTCATCGGTCGCAAGCTGCTGGGCCACGATGCCAGCCAGCAGGAGGCGCCGGTCATTCTTGATAGCTATGGTAATACCAGCTCGGCGGGTTCCATCATCGCGTTTCATCTGTACAATCGCGACCTTCCTGCGGGGGCCCGCGGCGTACTTTGCTCATTTGGTGCTGGCTACTCCATCGGTAGCTTGCTGCTGCGGCGCCTGTAATGGCGGGCCTCCCGCCGACATAACAATAACCAGCAACATGGGTGGGAATATGCAGAGGATCACGGGGCGCTGCGCCCTGCACTACGGGGTAACCCTGTCACTATTTTGTCTCTATGGCTGGCAGGTTTGCCCGTTTCTCGAGAGTCTCACCCTGCCCCAGTTGCTGGGGCCAACCCTGGTGACGTTCGCCATCATGTTCGCCGTGCGCAACCGGCTGCTCTCAAGGCGGCCCCTGCCGCGCAACGAGCTGAGCGGGTTCGGACTGGAGGTCGGTTTCTACCTGCTGGGAGCGCTGCTGCTCTCGTGCTACAACGCCCTGGCCCACGACTTTCCGCTGGAGAGCCACCTCAAGGTGCTGCTGGGGATGACTACCCTCGGCTTTCTGGTGGCCGCCGATCTGACCCTGGAGCGGGGCTGGCATCGGGCCAGAGCGCGACAAGCCGAGCAGAGCCTGGCGCTGAGCCACCCGCTGGCCATGCCGCTGCCACGCAAGTTCACTCTCTTTACCCTGGCGACCCTCACCCTGCTGGGAAGCGTCTTCTTCTTGCTGTTCAACAAGGATCTGGAGTGGCTGGTGACGGTGGAACGCAGCCTGCCGAGGGCCGATGCCCAGCATTACATCCTGTGGGAGATCGCCTTCGTGATGACGGTGACCTTCTGCTATCTCGCCCTCATCATCCACGGTTATGGTCGCAATCTCGGCCTCTCCCTGCGCCAGCAGACCCGCACCATGGCCAGAGTGCAGTGCGGTGACTTCGACGCCCGGGTGCCGGTCACCCGGGATGACGAGTTCGGCCTGATTGCCGCCAGCACCAATCAGATGATCGGCGAGCTGAAATCCCGCAGCGACGAGCTCAACCTGACCCGTGACGTGGCCATCCTCGGCCTCGCCTCGCTGGCGGAGACCCGGGACAACGAGACCGGCGCCCATATCATCCGCACCCAGCACTACGTGAAGGCGCTGGCGCAATATCTCAGTCGCAACGACCGGGATCGCTACCCGCTCGATGACGCCACCATCGACCTGCTGTTCAAGTCGGCGCCCCTGCACGATGTGGGCAAGGTGGGCATTCCCGACGCCATCCTGCTCAAACCGGGCAAGCTGACCGACGAGGAGTTCGCCATCATGAAGCGCCACCCGCAGATCGGCGCCGATGCGCTGGCCAGTGCCGAGGCGCAGCTGGGCTCCAACTCCTTCCTGCGGCTGGCCAGGGAGATCTCCCTCACCCATCACGAAAAGTGGGATGGCAGCGGCTATCCGGCAGGGCTCGCGGGGGAGGATATTCCCCTCTCCGGGCGCTTGATGGCGGTGGCGGATGTCTACGATGCGCTCATCTCGAAGCGGGTCTATAAACCTGCCTTCAGTCATGAGGAAGCAAAGGAGATCATCGTGAAGGGGAACGGCAGCCATTTTGATCCCGGCATCGTTGCGGCTTTTCTCGCCTGCGAGGCGCAGTTCAGGGAGATTGCAGCACAGTTTCAGGATCACCACTGAGCAGGCGCATCCCGACCCTTTGCCGTGATGGCTGACAGGGCACACGTGTCATAAAATGCGCGCAAGCGGCATGCGCCACGCAGTGCCGATATTGATATTTTCCTTTATTTACAGATGTTTTTTGTCATTTTGTGATCCGGGTTCGTACCGATGACGCAACCGGGATCACAAGATGGCAGGAAAAGGCCGCAATTTGCCCTCCTGCGCCAATGATGGCTTCCAATGAAAGCGAGGTTTGCTATCATCCGGAGACATTTTTCATCTGTCGCCGGCTACAAAAGAATACCCTCATGTACACACAGTTCTTCGGCCTCTCGGAACACCCGTTTTCCATCTCGCCCAATCCCAAATACCTCTATATGAGCGAGCGCCACGGCGAAGCCCTTGCTCATCTCAACTATGGATTGCAGGATGGCGGCGGCTTTGTGCTGCTGACCGGCGAAGTGGGCACCGGCAAGACCACCGTCTCCCGCTGCCTGCTGCAACAGCTGCCCGCCGAGACCGAGATCGCCTACATCCTCAACCCCTCCCTGACTGAACGGGATCTGCTGGCCGCCATCTGCGACGAGTTTCAACTCCCCTATCCCGAAGATGCCGGGATCAAGCGGCTGTTCGACCTTATTCGCGATCACCTGCTGGCCAACCTGGCGGCAGGCAAGCGCAGCGTGGTACTGGTGGATGAGGCGCAGCACCTGCTGCCCGGCGTACTGGAGCAGTTGCGTCTGCTCACCAACCTCGAAACCGATGAACGAAAACTGCTGCAAGTGGTGCTGATCGGTCAGCCCGAGCTGCAACAGATGCTGCGCCAACCCCTGCTGCGTCAGCTGGCCCAGCGCATTACCGCCCGCTATCACCTGCTGCCGCTCTCCCACAGCGACGTGGATGCCTACGTCCGCTTCCGGCTGCAGGTCGCAGGCTGCGTGCAACCCATCTTTACCCCGCGAGCCATCAAGACGCTCCATCGCCTGAGCGGCGGCATCCCCCGTTTCATCAACCTCATCTGCGATCGCGCCCTGATCGCCGCCTTCGCCCGTGGCAGCTACAAGGTGGTCCACGGCGATATCAGCCAGGCCGCCTTCGAGGTCAATGGCGTTCGGGACGAAGGGAGCTGGGTCTCCGGTCTGGTGGTGACGCTGGCAGGCGCCCTGCTGGTGGCCGCAGGCTGGTGGGGCTGGCAATTTTTCGGCGTGTTCCCCACCCGCCCGGTGGTCAAGGTTGAGGTGCCGGTCACCATCGACGAAACCGACGAACAGAAAGAGCAACTGACCGAGGCGATCAATCAGGCCCTCGACCCCGACAGCGCTATGCAGAATCTCTACAAGGTATGGGGCTACGAGACCGAACCGTTCGAGGCAACCTGTGACAACGCGCCCCGCGCCGGCCTGCGCTGTCAGGAGGGAGAGGCGAGCCTCGACGAGCTGCGCGCCCTGCAGCATCCTGCCATGATCACCCTGACCGACGACACCGGCGGCCTCTACTACGCGACCCTGGTCAATCTGGGGCCGGGCAAGGCCAGCCTGATGATCGGCGACCAGAGCTGGCAAGTGGATCGTCAGTGGCTCAGCGACAACTGGGGCGGCAGCTACACCCTGCTCTGGCGCATGCCAAAAGGGGGCGTCAGCCTGATCGCCAGCAATGCCGGTCAGACCCAGATCCAGTGGCTCGACAACGCCCTGAGCCGCGCGCTGCAACAACCCGAGCGCAAGGTGCGCCGTTTCGATGACCAGCTCAAACACAAGCTGCGCCAGTTCCAGCAAGATCAGGGGCTGACCCCTGATGGCATCGCGGGCAGCAACACGCTGCTGCGCCTCAACGCCCTCTCCGGTGAACCCATGCCCAGACTGGAGGAGGCCTCCTGATGTCTACCCTGCTAAAAGCGCTGCACCGAGCGCAGCAACCGCAACAGAGCGCCCATATCCCGGCCATGGGCTTGCCCATGCCACGGGAAGAGGCGCGTACCTCCCGCCGCATCGGTTGGCTGCTGGCCCCCCTTGCCTTGCTGCTGGGTGCAGGCGCCAACTATGGCTGGCACCTGATCCACCTGCGCCCCATCGAGGAGAAGGTGGAGATAAAAGAGGTGATCACTCCGCCCTTCGTGCGGGTCGAACCCAGGGCGATGGTGACCCGTCCGCTGCCCCCGCCCCTGCCGGAGCCGGTGGTACAACCCAGAGCCGTGGCCAGAAACGAGTCGGCCAGCCAGGGGAATCCCCCCGCGCTGAGTCTGGCCGAGCAGCTGATGCGGGCACTCAATGAAACGCCATTGCAGGAGACGCCGAACACCGCCAGCCAGAATGTGCAACCGGCCCAGTTGATGGCGCTGGGTGCCGCTCCGCAGTCGGTGCGCCAACAGGTGCCGCAGCTGAGCTACGGCTCTCATGTTTTCTCCTCCAACCCCGCCAAGCGGGTCGTGGTGCTCAATGGCCGCGAATACCGGGAGGGTAGTGAAATCGCCCCGGGGGTCGTGCTCACCAGCATCGAGCAGCAATCTATCGTGCTGCAGGTCGCCGGACAGAGTGTGGCCCTCAAGGCGTTGCAGGATTGGACCCCGTGAGCCATCACCGGCAAGGCTGCCCTGTCGGATGCCGCATAAACAATCACCACACAGTGCGGTTATGACCAGTACCGCGACTGAGGGTTGCTACTTTTGTCAGCACTCATTCAGTCCAGATGTGATGAAATATGCATTTTTGCGTATTGGAGTGCCCGGATCCGTTGTGTCGCGGCAAACCGCCGTACACAATACGCAGCCGCACCAGAACCTGGAATTTGTTGATTAATATGACATTACGATTCAGGGATGAGATTTTGACCACGCTGCTGGCCCAGTGCCGGCGGCTACCCATGACCAGAGTGACTCAGGTGCTCTTTCTGGCGCTGCTGATCATGCTGGCGCAGCAGAGCGCCGCGCTCACCTGGCGTCTGCTCACCTTGGCAAGCCCGCCAACCGGCGAGCCGTGGCAACCGTCCGCCGTGGCGGCCAACAGTCAAAGCAACCCGCGCCTCGAACTGGGTGAGGTGAGCCGACTGGGGCTGTTTGGCAAGGCGATCCCCAAGGCGCAGGCCAAAGCCGCCGCCGTGGCCGCCAATGCCCCGCGTACCCAGCTCAATGCCCAGCTCAACGGAGTGTTGGCCAGCTCAGATCCCGCCAAATCCATCGCCATCATCGCCATGTCCGGCATTCAGAACTCCTACGGGGTCGGTGACATGATTGACGGCACCCAGGCGCGGATCCGTCAGGTCTATCCGGATCGGGTGATCATCGAACGGGATGGCCGCGACGAGACCCTGATGCTGGACGGCGAGGAGTATGGCAAGCCGCTGCCGCAGACTGGCAACGCCGCCCCCCTTGGCTCCCTGCGCAGCGAGCTGATGGCCGATCCGGGCAAGATCACCGATTACCTCAATATTTCACCGGTTCAGATGGATGGCCGCATGACCGGCTATCGCCTCAACCCGGGCAGCAATCCTGAGTTTTTCAACCAGAGCGGGCTGCAGGCCAATGACCTGGCCATCAGCATCAACGGGCTGGATTTACGGGACAACATGCAAGCCATGCAGGCGATGCAGCAGATGGCTGGCGCAACGGAAATGACTGTGACCGTCGAGCGACAGGGCGAACAGTTCGACATCTATGTGCGCTTGTCAGAATAATGATTTGGAGTCGTACCAATAATGACAACTAAAGGGAAAGGCTGGCGTCTGGCCACTGTCGCAGCGGCACTGATGATGGCGGGCTCAGCCTGGGCCACCGAATATTCAGCCAGTTTCAAGAACGCCGACATTGAAGAGTTCATCAATACGGTGGGCAAGAACCTAAATAAAACCATCATCATAGAGCCATCGGTGCGCGGCAAGATCAACGTGCGCAGCTACGACCTGCTCAATGAGGAGCAGTACTACCAGTTCTTCCTGAGCGTGCTCGACGTCTACGGCTTTGCCGTGGTGCCGATGGACAACGGGGTGCTCAAGGTGTTGCGCTCGCGGGATGCCAAGACCTCCGCCATTCCGGTGGTAGATGGCAGCAACCCGGGCATCGGCGACGAGATGGTGACTAGAGTAGTGCCGGTGCGCAACGTCTCGGTCCGTGAACTGGCACCGTTGCTGCGCCAGCTCAACGACAACGCCGGTGGTGGCAACGTGGTGCACTACGAGCCCTCCAACGTGCTGCTCATCACCGGCCGCGCCGCCGTGGTCAACCGTCTGGTGGAAGTGGTTAACCGGGTCGACCGCGCCGGCGATCAGGATGTGGACATCATCAAGCTGAAGTTCGCCTCGGCAGGCGAAATGGTACGGCTGGTCACCAACCTCAACAAGGATGGCAACCCGCAGGGCGGCACTGCCTCCCTGCTGCTCTCCCCCAAGGTGGTGGCAGACGAGCGCACCAACTCTGTGGTGGTGAGTGGTGAGCCGAAAGCGCGCGCCCGCATCATCCAGATGGTGCGCCAGCTCGACCGCGATCTGCAGAGCCAGGGCAATACCCGGGTCTTCTACCTCAAATATGGCAAGGCCAAAGACATGGTCGAGGTGCTCAAGGGGGTCAGCTCCAGCATCGAGGCCGACAAGAA
Source organism: Aeromonas sp. YN13HZO-058 (assembly GCF_001921245.1). Lineage (NCBI taxonomy): Bacteria > Pseudomonadati > Pseudomonadota > Gammaproteobacteria > Aeromonadales > Aeromonadaceae > Aeromonas > Aeromonas sp. YN13HZO-058. The sequence goes on from NZ_MQSY01000052.1 coordinate 18,248, forward strand.
GGGCGGCGGCGCAACCACGGGCGGCGCCAGCATCGGCGGTGGCAAGCTGGCCATCTCCGCTGATGAGACCACCAATGCGCTGGTCATCACCGCCCAGCCGGACGTGATGTCCGAACTGGAGCAGGTGGTGGCCAAGCTCGATATCCGCCGCGCCCAGGTGCTGGTAGAAGCGATCATCGTCGAAATGATGGACGGCGACGGCCTCACCCTTGGCGTCCAGTGGGGCAATGCCAACGGCGGCGGCACCCAGTTCACCAACTCCGGTCTGCCCATCGGTGGCGCCATCGCCGCCGGCAAGGATTATCAGAACGGCAAGACCGACACCGCGGCCAATCTGCTGAAAGAGTTCAACGGCATGGCCGCCGGTTTCTATCACGGCGACTGGGCCATGCTGGCCACGGCGCTGGCCTCCAACACCAAGAACGATATTCTCTCGACCCCGAGTATCGTCACCATGGACAACAAGGAGGCCTCCTTCAACGTCGGTCAGGAGGTCCCGGTCCAGAGCGGCTCACAGACCTCCACCACCAGCGATCAGGTGTTCAACACCATAGAGCGCAAGACGGTGGGCACCAAGCTGGTGGTCACCCCGCAGATCAACGAAGGGGATTCGGTGCTGCTCAATATCGAGCAGGAGGTCTCCAGCGTCGCCCAGACCCAGGCGACCGGTACTGCCAACCTTGGCCCCACCTTCGACACCCGTACTGTCAAGAACGCGGTACTGGTCAAAAGTGGCGAAACCGTGGTGCTGGGCGGTTTGATGGATGAACAGACCAAGGAGCAGGTCTCCAAGGTGCCGCTGCTTGGCGATATTCCGGTGCTGGGCTATCTGTTCCGCTCCACCTCCAACACCACCTCCAAGCGCAACCTGATGGTCTTTATCCGGCCGACCATCTTGCGTGATGCGGATGTTTATAGCGGCGTATCCAGCAACAAGTACTCCCTGTTCCGCGCCGAGCAGCTCAATGCAGCCTCGCAGGAGGGGTATCTCACCTCCCCCGCCCGTCAGGTATTGCCCGCCTACGGTCAGGATGTGATGGTGTCGCCCGAGCTGCAAAAAGAGATCCAGAAGCAGATCAACGAGATGCAGAGCAGACAGCAGAGCACTGTCGAGACCACCACTCCGTTTGTGCAGAGTAAACCCTGATGAGTGCCTACCATCTGGATGGAAGCGTCGGGCCTGCGCCACTGCCCGAGCTCCCCTTTGTCTTTGCCCGCAACTTCGGGGTGATCCTGATTGAGCGGGACGGCGCCCCCGTGCTGCAGTGTCGCCCCGGCGTCACCCCGCAAGCCCTGCTGGAGGTGCGGCGGGTAGCGGGTTGCAGCTTCGCGGTGGAGCAGCTCGACAACGAGGCCTTCGAAGAGCTGCTGATGGCTCACTACCAGCGCGACTCCTCCGAGGCGCGCCAGCTGATGGAAGATCTCGGCAACGAGATGGACTTCTTCGCCCTGGCCGAAGAGCTGCCGCAAAGCGAAGACCTGCTGGACGCCGATGACGATGCCCCCATCATTCGCCTCATCAACGCCATGTTGAGCGAGGCGATCAAGGAGGAGGCCTCCGATATCCATATCGAGACCTTCGAGCGGGCGCTGGTGATCCGCTTTCGTATCGATGGGGTGCTGCGGGAGATCCTGCGCCCCCATCGCAAACTGGCCTCGCTCCTGGTGTCGCGGATCAAGGTCATGTCGCGGATGGATATCGCCGAGAAGCGGGTGCCGCAGGATGGCCGTATCTCCTTGCGTATCGGTGGCCGCGCCGTCGACGTGCGGGTCTCCACCATGCCGTCCAGCTACGGCGAGCGAGTGGTACTGCGTCTGCTCGACAAGAACAACGTGCGCCTCGAGCTCAAGCAGCTCGGCATGACCAAAGCCAACCGCACCATCATCAGCGAGCTCATTCGCAAGCCCCACGGCATCATACTGGTGACCGGCCCGACCGGTTCCGGTAAATCCACCACCCTCTACGCGGCGCTCTCCGAGATCAACTCGCGGGATCGCAACATCCTGACAGTGGAAGACCCCATCGAATATGACCTCGAAGGGGTGGGCCAGACCCAGGTCAACAGCAAGGTGGACATGACCTTCGCCCGCGGCCTGCGCGCCATCTTGCGTCAGGATCCGGATGTGGTGATGGTGGGGGAAATTCGTGACCTCGAGACCGCCCAGATCGCGGTGCAGGCCTCCCTCACCGGTCACCTGGTGATGTCGACCCTGCACACCAACACCGCCATCGGTGCCATCACCCGGATGCGGGACATGGGGATCGAGCCCTTCCTGCTCTCCTCCTCTCTGTTGGCGGTACTGGCCCAGCGGCTGGTCCGCACCCTCTGCCCCGATTGCCGCGCCCCGCGCCCCATCACCGAGCAGGAGCGCCTCGCCATGGGCATCGAGCTGGCCCCCGATCAGCAGGTGTGGCGCCCGGTCGGCTGCGAGCAGTGCAACCACACCGGCTACCGTGGCCGGACCGGCATCCACGAGCTGGTGGTGATCGACGAAGCGGTGCGTGAAGCCATTCACAGTGCCAGCGGCGAGCTGGCCATCGAGCGGCTGATCCGCGGCCACACCCCCAGCATCCGCCGTGACGGTATCGACAAGGTCCTCAAGGGGCAGACCAGCCTCGAAGAGGTACTGCGCGTGACCCGGGAAGATTGAGATGGCGGCATTCGAATACAAGGCCCTCGACAACAAGGGGCGCAGCAAGAGCGGCGTGATGGAGGGCGACTCGGCCCGTCAGGTACGCCAGCTGCTGCGCGAGCAGGGGCTCACCCCCCTCGAGGTGAACGAGACCACCGAGAAGGCGAAACGGGAGGCGACCCGCTTCGCCCTGTTCCGGCGCGGTGCCAGCACTGCCGAGCTGGCCCTGATCACTCGCCAGCTGGCCACTCTGGTGGGCGCCGGTCTCACCATCGAAGAGGCGCTCAAAGCGGTAGCCGAGCAGTGCGAAAAGGCCCACTTGCGCTCTCTGGTGGCCACTGTGCGCAGCAAGGTGGTGGAAGGCTATTCGCTGGCCGACTCGCTGGGGGCTTTTCCCCATGTGTTCGACCAGCTGTTTCGCTCCATGGTGGCGGCCGGTGAAAAATCGGGCCATCTGGAGAAGGTGCTCAACCGCCTCGCCGACTACACTGAGCAGCGCCAGCATATGCGCACCAAGCTGCTGCAGGCGATGATCTACCCAATCGTGCTCACCTGCGTGGCTATCGGGGTTATCTCGATCCTGCTTACCGCCGTGGTACCCAAGGTGGTGGCCCAGTTTGAACACATGGGTCAACAGTTGCCGGGCACCACCCGTTTTCTCATCGGCACCAGCGAGTTGATGCAGGCCTATGGCCTCTGGTTTCTGCTGCTGATCTTCCTTGGCAGCTTTGTCTGGCGCTGGTGGCTCAACGATGAAAAACGTCGCCGACGCTGGCATCAGGTGCTGCTCGGCCTACCGGTGATTGGCCGGGTCAGCCGCGGCCTCAACACCGCCCGTTTCGCCCGCACTCTAAGCATTCTCAACGCCAGTGCGGTACCGCTGCTGGAGGGGATGAAGATCTCCGGCGAAGTGCTCTCCAACGACTTTGCCAGAATGCGTATTCTCGAGGCCGCCGAACGGGTGCGTGAAGGGACCAGTCTGCGCAAGTCGCTGACCGAGACCAAGATTTTCCCGCCCATGATGCTGCACATGATCGCCTCCGGCGAGCAGAGCGGCGAGCTCGACAGCATGCTGGAGCGGGCGGCAGACAACCAGGATCGGGAGTTTGAATCCCAGGTGAACATCGCCCTCGGGGTGTTCGAACCCATGCTGGTGGTCTCCATGGCAGGGGTGGTGCTGTTTATCGTGATGTCGATCCTGCAGCCGATCCTCGAGCTCAACAATATGGTGAATATGTAAGGTTCAGACGTCCGAATACGCGACCCTATTCGAACCTGCCAATCCAATCGATCCCGCGGGTTCGCTTAGTCGACAGGCGTCATCGAACGATCGCGGTTTAACAATTTATCGTTGATGGTTCATGCCATCTCATTTCGTTAGGGAGTAACTCATGCAAAAGCGTCGTCAATCCGGTTTTACCCTGCTGGAAGTCATGGTGGTCATCGTGATCCTCGGCATTCTGGCCAGTCTGGTGGTGCCCAACCTGATGGGCAACAAGGAGAAGGCTGACCAGCAGAAAGCGGTCTCCGATATCGTGGCGCTGGAAAACGCCCTCGACATGTACAAGCTGGACAACAACCGCTACCCGACCACCGAACAGGGTCTGGACGCGCTGGTGACCAAGCCCTCCATCGATCCGGCGCCGCGCAGCTACCGCGATGGCGGCTACATCAAGCGCCTGCCGCAAGATCCCTGGGGCAACCCGTACCAGCTGCTGAGCCCGGGTCAGTTCGGCAAGATCGACATCTTCTCCATGGGTCTGGATGGTGAAGCCGGTACCGATGACGACATCGGCAACTGGAACCTGAAGGATTTCCAATAAGTGATATGTCGCCACCACCTTCACTCCGCCTTGCTGGAGCAGCCTGAATGAGGGCTGCGCCATCTGCTCGTCGTCAATCCGGCTTTACCCTGCTGGAGGTTCTGCTCGTTGCCATGCTGATGGGTCGGCTTGAGGCTACCGCTATGCAGTTGAGGCTGGCGCCATGAAACAGAGTCGCCAATCCGGTTTTACCCTGCTGGAGGTGCTGCTGGTCGCCATGCTGATGGGGCTGGTGGCCACCGCCGTCACCCTCAGCATGGGTGGCGCCAGAGGGGATCGGGAGCTGGACAAGCAGGCGCGCCGCCTGATGGCGACCCTGCAGCTGGCGCAGGAGTATGCGGTGATGGATGGTCGGCTGGTGGGCATTCGCATCGAGGATAACGGCTGGCAGTTTATGCAGCGTCAGGCCAAGGATCGCAAGTGGCTGGCCCTGACTGGCGACAAGCAGCTGGGGCCGGTGCAACTGGCCGAGAACATGACGCTGGCACTGGAGCTGGAAGGCTTTGGCTGGCAGCCGGACCCCGACGAGAAGACCGAACAGAAGCGCGACGAGAAGGAGCGCACACCACAGCTGCTTATCTTTCCGGGTGGCGAGCTGAGCCCGTTCGTGCTCACCTTCACCCAGCAGGATGACGATGCCCGCTACATCCGCATCGTCAAGGGGGACGAGTTCGGCCGCCTCACCCTGCTTACCGGCGATGAAGATGAAGAGGTGAGCGAATGAACGCCCGTGGGATGACGTTGTTTGAGAAAGGAGTCATGGTGGCGCTACTTCTGTGCCAACCACACCCTCAACAGGTGGCACGATGAACACACGTGGCATGACCTTGCTCGAAGTCATGGTGGCGCTGGCGGTCTTTGCCATCGCTGGACTTGCGGTAATGAAAACCGCCAGCGAACACCTCTCGGCCCTCAACTATCTGGAGCAGAAGACCCTGGCCACCTGGGTGGTGGAGAACCAGCTGGTGCAACAGAAGCTCGAGAACAAGTGGCCCGGCGACAGCTGGGTGGAAGGGGATGAGCAGATGGCGGGCAGCACCTGGTACTGGCGCTATCGCGGCGTCGCCACCGCCGACAACAACTTCCGGGCGCTCGATATGGAAGTGCGCACCGAGGCCAAGGCCGAGAACCCGGTCGCCATGATGCGGACCTATATCAGCCGATGACCCAGCTATCCGCCCGCACGCCTCACCCCGGCCGTCACGCCGGTTTTACTCTGCTCGAGACGCCGAGAGTGCGATCGCCAATTCGTTTGCCGCACGCCCAGCCAGCTCGTCAGAGTGGTTTTACCCTGCTCGAAATGCTGGTGGCCATCGCCATCTTCGCCAGCCTCAGCATGGGCGCCTATCAGGTGCTGCAAGGGGTGCTCACCAGCGACGAGGTGGCCAAGCGCAAGGAGGCCCGCCTCAACGAACTGCAACTCGCCTTCACCCTGCTGGAGCGAGACGTCACCCAGATGGTGCCGCGCAGTGGTCGCATCGAGGGTGAGAACAACAAGGTGCTGCTGGCCGCCTCCCGCTTCGGCCAGCAGAGCGATGACTGGGGCATGGCCTTTATGCGCAGCGGCTGGCTCAACCCGGACGGCATGCTGCCCCGCTCCCATCTGCAGCGGGTCGGCTGGCGCCTCAAGGATCAGAAGCTGGAGCGCCTGAGCTACCTCTATCCGGATCCGGTGATCGGCACCGAGCCGCGCATCCAGCCGGTGCTGGCAGGGGTCACGGCGTTTCGCCTCTACTTCTTCGACAAGGGCAACTGGAAGGAGGAGTGGACCCAGCGCAGTGTGCTGCCCCACGGGCTGGCAGTGGAGCTGGATCTGGACGATTACGGCACCATTCGCCGTCAGTTCCTGATTGGTGCCGGTGGCCAGCGCGCCGAAGAGAACAGCCAGAGCAGCAACCCCGATCAAGGGGGCGGCAGCGACAGCAATAACGGGAACAACGGCGGCAACGGCAATACCAATCGCGGTAATGGTGACAGCCAGAACGGCGGGGGCGCCAATGCGGGCTAATCTCGCCGCTCCCGGTCGCCAGCGCGGTATGGCGCTGCTGGTGGTGCTGCTGATCCTCTCGGTGATGGTGATCATCGCCAGCAACATGAGCGGCCGCCTGCAGCTTGAGCTGCGCCGCACCGCCAACATCACCACCGGCAAACAGGCGTGGTGGTATGCCCTCTCGGCGGAAGCGCTGGTGAGCAAGGTGCTGACACAGGATTTCAAGGACAACCCCGAGGTAGTCAACCTCAGCCAGAATTGGGCACGCAAAAATACGGTGTTTCCGGTAGACGATGGCCAGCTGAAGGGCGAGGTGACCGACCTGCAATCCTGCTTCAACCTCAACAGTCTGAGCGTGGCCTCCAAGGCGGGGAGCGGCGAGGAGCTGGAACAGCAACCCTATCCGGTGCAGGTGTTTCGCGAACTGCTCAAGCAGCTGGCGACGGATGATTACGAAGCGGCCCAGCTCACCGATGCCATCCGTGACTGGACCGACAAGGATACGGTGCTGGTCTCCAGCCTTGGCGCAGAGGACGCCTATTACGAGGGGCTCAAGCCACCCTACCTCACCGCCAATCAGTGGATGCTGGGCAAGGATGAGCTGCGGGCGGTGCGCGGGGTGACGGCCAGGGTCTATGCCAGACTGGCCCCCTACGTCTGCGCCCTGCCGAACGACAAGTTGAAGATCAATATCAATACCCTGGCGCCCGAGCGCCCCGAGCTGCTGGTCGCCCTCTATCTGGGCAAAATAGGGCTGGATGATGCCAAACGGGTATTGAACGAGCGACCGCAGAAAGGGTGGAAAGAGAGCAAGCTGATGACGGACTTGCTCGCCCCGCCCGATACGGTCAAAGGACTGAAAGAGGCGCTGGTGGTGAAAAGCGACTTCTTCGAAGCCCGCATGGTGGCGGAAGTGGGCGATAACCGGGCCTGGCTCGAGACCCTGTTCCAGCGGGGCAAGGACAATAAACTGGTCATGCTGCGCCGCCTCAGTAGCGGCGCCGAATAAACAGCGCATCTGCGGGCCCTCGCCCGCGGGTACGAGAGATGTTGGATGCAGCCTGCGGGCTGCGCACCGGTTGCCAAGGCGTACAACGCCCTGCGCAAACCGGTATCGCAGGAGAGAGATGCGTGAGCGAAAGTCTGGTCATCCGACTGGGGACCAATAAACAACAACCCGTGGCCTGGCTGGTCTGGTCGAGTCAGGAGCAGGAGATCATCGCCTCCGGCACCCTGCCCTCGGCCGATGCCTTGGGCGAGCTGCAGGAGCGGGCCGGTGGCCGCCCCGTGGTCACCCTGGTGCCGGGCAGCGATCTGATCTTCCGGCGCGTCACTCTGCCGGGTCGCTACAACCGCCAGTCGGCGGCGGCCCTCCCCTACCTGCTGGAGGAGCAGATTGCCTCCGATGTGGACGAGCTGCATCTGGTGGTGCTGGCCCACGAGGGTCAGCAGGTGGATCTGATGGCGGTGGATCGGCAGAAGATGGCCGAGTGGCTCGGCTGGCTCGATGCCGCTGGCCTCAAGAGCCTGCAACTGCTGCCCGATGTGCTGGCGCTACCACAGGCCGCGGATGGCTGGTCTGCCCTGCAACTCGGCAACGAGTGGCTGGTACGCCAGGGCCCCTGTCAGGGGATCGTCGCCGACGAACCGCTGCTGGCCATGTTGCTGGCAACCGAAGCCGAGCCGGTCACCATCCACAGCCACACTCCGGTGCCCGCCATTGCAGCCGCCAACTGGCAGGCGGCGGAGCCCGAGCTGCCCATGCTGCTGCTGGCCAAAGGGGCACTCACCTGCCGCGCCAACCTGCTGACCGGCCCCTACCGGCCGCAGACCGAATATGCCCGCTACTGGTTGCAGTGGCGCAAGGTGGCCATCACCGCCGGCCTGTTGCTGCTGGTGGCCCTCGGCCAGCGAGGGGTGCAGCTATATCAGCTCACCGAGCAGGACAAGGCGCTGAAAGCGGAGATCCGTGCCGTCTATACCCGCATCTTCCCGGGGGAGAGCCGCATCGTGAACGTACGCAGCCAGATGACCCAGCATCTGCAACAGATGGGACAAGCCCCGCAAAACGGGGTGCTGCTGATGCTGACCGAACTGGCCCCCACCTTTGCCGAAGTACCCGGCCTCAAGCCACAGGTGATGCGCTTTGATGCCAGTCGCCGCGAGCTGCGGCTGCAGGTGACCGCTCCCGGCTTTGCCGAGATCGAACGGTTCCGCGAGCTGGCAGGCAAGCGCTTTGAAGTGCAGCAGGGGGAGGTGCGCAGCACCGGGGGCAAGGTAGAAGGAGCACTGGTGCTCAAGGGTAAATCATCATGATGGAAAAATTGCAGAGCTGGTGGCACGGCATCACCGCACGGGAACAGCGGCTGGTGGTCGCGGGTGGCGCTCTGTTGCTGGTCGGCCTCTTCTACTGGAGCGTCTGGCAACCGATCAATAATCGCATTGCCGAGCGGGAGCGGCAGGTGCAGAACCAGCAGCAGACCCTCGCCTGGCTCAAGGAGAAGGGGGAAGAGGTGCTGGCCATGCAGGGGGGCTCGGATCGCCAGATCGACACCAGCGGCACCCTGGAAGGGGTGGTCAACCGCACCGCCTTCAACCACAAGATCAAGATTGCCCGGCTGCAACCCCAGGCGCAGGAGCTGCAAGTGTGGATCGACACGGTCCAGTTCGATGACTTGCTGCTCTGGCTCTCCACTCTGGTGGAGCAGCACGGCATTCAGGTGCAAATCATCGAGATCGCCCGCGAGGATCTGGCCCCGGGTCTGGTCAAGGTCAGACGTTTGCAGTTGAGTCGCCCTCAATGAAACATCCCATGGTCACACCCCGCCGGTTGCTGCTCTCTCACCGCCATGTAGCCAGTGCGCCGGGCCGGGTTTCTCTCTTGCAGTTGAGTCGTTTCCTATGAAAAAACGCATCCTGATTGCCAGCCTGTTTCTGGCCGCCTATCTGCTCTTCCTGCTGGCCACCCTGCCTGCGGCGCTGGTAGCGCGCTATCTGCCGCTGCCTGCCAACGTCGCCAATCTGCTGAAACTGGAAGGGGTGAGCGGCACCCTCTGGAACGGCCAGATCGCCCGGCTGCAATATGCCAGCGAATCGGTGAACCAGCTGCGCTGGGATCTCAACGGCTGGTCGCTGCTGCGCTTCGCCCCCGAAGTGGCCATTCGCTTTGGCGATCGCAACGGCCTCAACGGTCAGGGCGTTGTCGGCTGGAATGGCGCCGCCTTCGGCCGGGATCTGACCCTCAACGCCCCCGCCCCCTGGTTGCTAAGCCGGGTGCCGATGCGCCTGCCGATCCCGCTCACCGTCACCGGCCAGCTGCAGCTCAAAGTGGAGCAATTTGCCCAGGGCAACCCCTGGTGTGACAACCTCTACGGCAACCTCGACTGGTACAACGCCAGCGCCGATACTCCGGCGGGCAAGCTGGATCTGGCCGACCCCGAGCTGAAGCTCACCTGCCTCGACTCCAGACTGGTGGCCGAACTCAAGCAGGGCTCAGATGCGGTGCAGACCATCGGTCGCCTCGAGCTGCAAGCCAATGGCCAGTACCTGTTCCAGGGCACCCTGAAACCGGGCCCCGAACTGCCGCCACAGATGCAACAGGGTCTCCCCTTCCTCGGCCAGCCCGACAGTCAGGGCCGCTTCCCCCTGCGCTATCAGGGGCGGATCTGACGCCATCCCCCGCCGACCCCGGAGCCACTCCGGGGTCGGTTTTCCCCCTTTGTGCGCGCTCCGCTCACTGCACTGACTCCCTCGCCGCAATTTCCCTTGGAGCAGAGCCGCTCACCTTTGCCACAAGCCCGGTCAGTCCGGCAGTGGGTTGCATTGGAGATGCAATGTGAGCTGATACTCGTTATTGATTGTTTATATCCAAGCTACGCTGACTTCACCATCCAGCCTATGGCCGATATGTCAGATACCGTTTATTACGATATAATCTCACCTCTTTTCGCCCGGCCCGCACGGTTAGTCCAAGAGTACGCAAGATGGAAATAAAGCTGCACCAGAACGCAACCACAACGCCCAGGACCCGCAAGTATATCCAGACGTCTACCAAGTCGGATGCAGCGCTAGCCGAAGAGCTGAACATCTCGATTGATACAGTAAGACGTTGGCGCAATCGTGAGGATTGTTATGACAAATCCCATCGACCACGAACTATCCATCGCAAGCTGCAGCCGGAGCAGGAGTGGCTGATATTGTTTCTCCGCCATCGGCTGCACCTGTCTCTTGATGAACTTCTGGAAGTCACACGTTTACTGATCCGCGCCGATGTCTCCCGGGCAGGCCTGAGTCGCTGTCTACAAAAGTATCAACAAGATCGATTAAAAAAGCCTGATCCGGCATCGGGATTAGGGCGAATGTGGCTGGATGCTGTCTACCTCCCAGCTGGGCTGGCAGCCAATCAGTCTTTGCTGCTGATGCTCACAGAACAATTAACCGGCCATCTCTCATTTGCCCTCTGTGCGCCAGACGAGAAGGAGCAGACCCTGAATGGTTTCGTCAACTATTTGCAAGCAGAACTGCCCTACACGATCAAAAGCATTGAGGTCACCAGTCCACTCCCCGACGTTCAGGCTATTGCCAACACGCTATGCACATCGGTGACGTCAGCCTCTTTGCCAATATCAAATGAGTTATTCGACTCGACTACATGCTCTAAATCACTGGCAGACATTCTAGCTGGTGAGCGTTTTGACAGACGCCTTAGTCTAGGAGCCGTGTTACTTGAGTACGAAGATATTCTCAACCACAGGGTATTGCGAAATCGCTTGAAGAACCTTACGCCGAGCACCTACATCCGCCAACTGCAGCCACAAGACTAGGCATGGCTGATAGACCAAACTCCTCAGCGTTGTATGTCACGGTAATAAGAAGAGGGAGGCCTGATGCCTCCCTCTTTTGACCTTCAGTGTGGCAGCAGAAATACCGTTAGCAGGCCATTGCCACGGATGGACTGCTGCTTGTCGCCACAGGGGGTAAACGACGATGGATCGCAATCATCTCCTCAGTCAAATCCATCAGCAGGACCGCATTCATCACATGGTCCTGAGCATGTACCATCACGATCTGGACGGGCAGTTTTCCCTCCCCTGCATCGGCTTCAATCAGTTGTGTTTGCACTGCGTGAGCGGCGTGCAGCGCGCCCCGCGCATGCTCGACCAACTGCTCCGCTTGTTCAAACTCACCGTTACGTGAATGCCTCATGGCCTCCATCAACATGCTACGGCAACTACCTGCACTGACAATCAGGGTCATGACCTGTTCTTCTAGCTCCATGATGGCTCCTTAGATCAGCGTCAACGCATGGTCGAGGATCTTTTCCCCATCCAGCATCCCGTAGTGCATCATATTGATAGACTCGACTTTTTTACCATATTGAGCGGCTTGTTCCTTGCAAGCTGCCAATTTATAGCTAATTTGCGGGCCCAGCAGTGCACAGTCAAACGACTGTATGGCTTCTTTGAACTCCTGCATGCCTTTGGCCTGAATGTCGATCTCAAGTTGACGACGAGCCGCTACATCCTGCATTTTTTTCACTACCAGACTGGTAGACATGCCCATATCACATACCAATAGGATCTTTTTCATTTTTAACTCCTTCTGCTCACCCATTCATGGCGGGCGCGATTTGCTGGATTAGAAATTCCGTCAACAAGGGGATAGGGCGACCACTAGCCTGGGTATAGTCACCACGGCGCATGGCCGTACCACTCACATCCAGATGAGCCCATGGACGGTTGCCACAGAATTTACTCAGAAAATAGCCCGCAGAGACAGCAATAGCCGCATTATTAGGGGGAGTATTGGTGAAATCTGCTATATAGCTCTTGATTTGCGGTTCAAAACTGTCGTCAAACGGCAATGCCCATAGACGATCCCGACTCGACTCAGCCGCCCGGGTCAGGGCAGAGCCCAACGCAGGATCATTACTCATCAAGCCGCTGATGTCATAACCCAGCGCCTTGACGACGGCGCCGGTCAGCGTGGCCACATCGATAATGCAGCGAGGAGATAGCTGACGATCCGCAAAGGCAATCCCGTCCGCCAATACCAGCCGCCCCTCGGCATCGGTGTTGATGATTTCGACCGTGTGACCAGCATAGGTGGTGACGACATCGCCAGGTCGCATGGCGCGATCCGTTGGCATGTTTTCAGCCAATACCAGTACGGCATCCAGATTGAGCGGCAGCGCCAAACGTCGCACGGTATCAATCAGTCCGAATACCACGGCTGCACCGCACATATCGTACTTCATGGTACGCATGCCTTCGCCCTCTTTGAGCCAGAGGCCGCCGCTGTCAAAGGTAACCCCCTTGCCCACTACCGCGTAAGGTTGGGCATCACCGCTCCCCCGATAACGCAGCAAGATCAGGCGGGGAGGATTCAAGCTCCCCTTGCCAACCGCATGCAATGCCCCCAATCCCAAGGTACGGATCGCCTCCTCATCGAGAATTTCACAGCTGACCTCGTCATGCTGAGCGGCATAGCTCGCTAACTCATCGGCCACACTCACAGGTGTACAATCCTGGCTTGGCCGATCAGCCATACGCCGGGCAAGTCGCATCCCGCAGCTGATGGCACAACACTCCTTCAGCAGCGCCTCGGCCAATGGATACTGCTCTGGCGCGGCCAGTAGCCGCAGTGCCGGCTCTGCATGGCTTGGGGCGGATCGATAACCGAGCAGAGGCAGTTGGTAGAACTGGTTTTGCAACGTGACGATGCAGTGGCGCAGCGCAGCCCGTTGCGCCGGGTTTTCCAGCGAAAAGGGGGTGATGTCGAGGGCAACGCACCCGGTTCCGTCAGCGGGTACTGCACGGATCAATGCATCGGTCATCTCGCGCAATCCAGCCGGCTCCAGTAGCGTCTGATGGTCGGCCGCCAGCCAGGTCAAACGCTGGCACAGCCCCGCCAACCCGACATCGAGCGTGGTGCTCTGACGACCGTTCAACTCAGCCAATAGTGTCGCGATGGGCTGCAAGACAGCTTGCTCCCGATAGCCATGAGCCCCCCCCTGCCACAGCAGCAAATGCGCCGTCGCAGGCAAAGGGGTAGACCAGAGCGTGACTGATGCATCAAGCATGATGGGGTTCCTCCACGGGGGCGCTGATACGGGCGAGATAGGCATTCAGCCAAGTCTCATCCGCCTCGCTGTAGAGGGTATGATCGCCTTCACGCCGAGCCAGAAAAACCGTTGGTGCAAGGGTGTGGTTGGCCACGACAAAAGAGAAGCTATCGATATTGGTTGCCGCACCAAACTCGCCTTCACGATTCATGCAGACAACCGACAGGTCACCGGCACGCCCATAACGGGCCAACAGACGGGCTTCCAGCTCATAGACGGCAGACTCGGCCGCCATCTGCGGCGTCATCCCCCGTCCCATGCGTTGAACAATTTCGTAACTGATGCACCCCTTCATTAAGTCTTCACCCAGGCCAGTGGCCGTCGCGGCCCCCATGGTACTGTCGGCATAATAACCACTACCGGAGACTGGAGAATCCCCCACTCTGCCAGGTCTTTTCATGAAGAGACCGCTGGTTGAAGTTGCTACACAAATCTTGCTGTTTTGGTCCAGGGTAATCATCCCGACTGTGTCATGCCCTGTATAAGGGTTGAGGCCACGAGCAAGTGTTTCTCGGCAACGCTTGCGATAGTGCTGCAAAGCCCGTTCGGTCAACATCTGTTTTTGCTCGAATCCCTTGTGGATAGCCCACTGTTCCGCACCGCCACCCACCATGAAACTGTTGAATCGCTCTTCGCTCAACGCCGCAGCGATCAAGACCGGATTGGCCAGATTGCGTACGCCAGCTACAGCGCCCATGGCCAATGAATCGCCATCCATGAAGGCGGCATCCAGCTCCACTTCACCATCCTGATTTGGCAAGCCACCATACCCGACTGACTTGTAGAGTGGGTAATCCTCTACCTGTTTGACTGCTTGCAATACGGCAGAGCGGGCATCCCCTTTGTCAGCCAGCAGTTTTGCACTGGCACTCAGGCCTTCGTAAGCCATCCGCCAGGTGGCGATAATGCCCCATTGATGATTAACCATTGCTTACCTTCTTATGCGATTGAAGTGAATGTGACGACTCCCCATGATGTTCGGCCGGGTGCTCTGCCGCCTGATACTGGCGATCCAGAACCTTGAGAAAAGGCAGATAAATCATGGCGCCAATCACCAGATTGAATAACTGGATGAGGGCTCCACTCAGATGGCCCGTGACAATAAAACCACTGATGACAGGGGGCAGCGTCCAGGGGATATAAACCCCGGTTGTCGTTGAGACCACACCCGATGCCATCGCGATGTACTGAATAGTCACCAGTACCACAGGAACCAGATTGAACGGGATCAGCATGATGGGGTTCATGATGACCGGAAGGCCAAACAGGATGGGTTCGTTGATATTGAAGATGGAGGAACCAGCGGCCAGTCGGGTCATTTTCTTGATGTGCTGGCTACGGGCAAAAATGAGCATTGCCAGCACCAACGACAAGGTCGCCCCTGATCCCCCCATCCAGATCATGTCGTAAAACTGCTCTGTGACAACATGGGGGGGCATCAAGCCGGCATGGGTAGCTGCCAGGTTTTCTGCCTGATTGTCCATCCAGAAGGGACGCAAGATCCCGTTAATCATGGAACCGGAATTAATCCCGACCGACCAGAGCGAGCTAATGCTGAGCACCGTCAAAATCGCACCAAAATAGGACGTCCCAAAATGGCGAACCGGCATGGCAATAACGGAGTAGATAAACTCATGAATGGTGTTGTAAGAGGTGGCTGCAAAGAAGACCCGGATGGCCAGAGCCATGGAAAGAATGATCAACGCAGGGATCAGCGCAGCAAATGACTTCTGTACCGCTGGTGGCACCCCCTCCGGCATTTTGATCACAATGTTGCGACGCAAGAATAAGGTGAAGGTCTCAGTCCAAACAATGGCCCCCAACATGGCAACAAACAGTCCTTTGGAACCGATCCACTCCATCGGAATCACTGCTGCCCCATGCGCATCCACGCTAAATGGTGTCAGGATGAGGAAACAGGAGAGAGACAGGATCCCGGCAGAACTCTTGTCGATATCATTACGCTCAGCCAGACGATAGGCCACCAGATAAGAGATAAACAGAGCCATCGTCGAGAAGATGGCATTGAACGGGATCTCAATCGTGCTCCCCCACTGTTCACCAAATATGGATGCCATGAAGGCTTTATAACTGTCGCTGGGGAACGATGAGATAACCAACAATATCGAACCCACGATGATGAATGGCATAAACGAGATATAGCCATCCCGAATTGCCCCCAAATGACGCTGTTGAGCAAGGCGCCCTGCCAGCGGCATCAATTTGCTTTCTATCAATCCGACCACGCTTTTCATCTGCGTTCCCCAAGCCACTAAAAAAATAAAGCAATCATCCGATACAATGCGTAATACGTGATTATGCTAATCCATAAAAACGGTTTTTTTCGTGATTTAAATCACGACACTGACACCAAAGTATCACTTGATTACTGAAAATTCATTGAGCTCCTTATACAGGAGTAAACGGGCTAAATAGTGGGATCTCGTCGCTCGAAAGTGGTCTGTTGACCGGGTATCTGTGTTGTTACTTCTTGCGGGGTATGCAGGAGGACGCCCCGCCCCGCCCCGACCTCATCACCACCCAGTTTGAAGTGGCATGAAGTGAAACTCTGCGCCATCGACACATCACAATGAAGCGGCTGGTTTTGGTCACCACAACTTCAGCTGCGAATAAAATGGTCAATTAGCACACACTTCATTACTGGTAGCGAACCTCTGAGCCAAAAAAGCAAAATATCAACCACGTTGCACATTGCTAAAAATGTGATCTCTCGCCAGTTATGAGTGTTTTATATAAAAAGTAGAATGCCATATCTCATTAAAAACATTAATCACATGAAAAATAACAACTTATCTGTTTACTGCATCATCTGGGTCTGCTGTTTTTTGTGTACTCACTTTGATCCCCACCCTCAAAAATGTGAGCAATGGCAAAACAGATGGTCAACCAAAGACTATTGATATAAATATCGAAATACCAGATGAAAACCAGGGATCGATACAATGAGGTCAACTGAAGATGATTGATTTGTCTTGCTAGTGCGACAAACAAGCATCTCGACCGATCTGTTCATTTGGTTTTCAAGCGTTGAGGGAAGAGTTATGGAAAAGAAGCGTATCTACCTGTTTTGCTCTGCCGGGATGTCCACGTCACTGCTGGTCTCAAAGATGAAAGCGCAGGCGGAAAAATATGATGTGCCAGTGCTGATCGATGCCTACCCGGAGACCCTGGCCGGTGAAAAGGGGCAGGATGCCGACCTAGTACTGCTGGGCCCGCAAATCGCCTACATGCTGCCTGACATCCAGCAACAGCTGCCGGGCAAGCCGGTTGAGGTGATCGACACCCTGCTCTACGGCAAGGTTGACGGGCTGGGTGTGCTGAAGGCTGCCGTCGCCTCCATCAAGAAGAGCCTCGCATAGGTTAAGGAGATCCCTGTGAGCAACATCATCGCATCGTTGGAAAAGGTCGTTCTGCCCATCGCCGTCAAGATGGGCAAACAGCCTCATGTCAACGCCATCAAGAACGGCTTTATCAAAATGATGCCCCTCTCTCTGGTCGGGGCAATGTTTATCCTCATCAATAGTGTCTTTCTGAGCTTTGGCGAAGGTTCCTTCTTCTACTCCATCGGGATACGGCTCGATCCCGCCACCATTGCCATTCTGGACGGGCTCAAAGGAATTGGTGGTAACGTCTATAACGGCACCATGGGGATTATGTCTCTGATGACCCCCTTCTTTATCGGTATGGCGATGGCGGAAGAGCGCAAGGCCGATCCCCTGGCCGCCGGCCTGCTGGCGGTGGCAGCCTTTATGACGGTCACACCGTTCAGCGTGGGCGACGCCTATGCGGTTGGCGCCAACTGGCTGGGTGGTACCAATGTCATCTCCGGCATGTTGCTCGGTATTGGTGTTGCCGAAGTGTTTGCTTTTATCGTCCGTCGCAACTGGGTCATCACCCTGCCAGACAGCGTACCGGCCTCGGTCTCCCGCTCCTTCTCTGCGCTGATCCCGGGCTTTATCATCCTCTCCATCATGGGGGTAATTGCCTATCTGCTGAACGGCGTCGGTACCAACTTCCACCAGCTGATCATGGACAATATTTCCAAACCTTTGTCCAACATGAGTGACTTGGTAGGCTGGATCTACGTGGTCTTCTCCTCCTTCCTCTGGTTCTTCGGTGTGCACGGTATGTTGGCACTCACCGCGCTGGAGTCCGGCGTCCTCGGCCCCTTCACACTCGAAAACATCGATCTATTCAACCGTTACGGTTCAGTTGACGCAGCAATCGCAGCTGGTCATCAGTTCCATTTCTGGGCCAAGCCGATCACCGACTCCTTCGTCTTCCTTGGCGGTACCGGTGCCACATTGGGCCTCATCATCGCCATCTTTATGGTCTCCCGCCGCGATGACTACCGTCAGGTCGCCAAACTGGGTCTGCCAGCAGGCATGTTCCAGATCAACGAGCCCATCCTGTTCGGCTTGCCAGTCATCATGAACCCCGTCTTGATGGTGCCATTCCTGCTGGTGCACCCGGTACTGATGGGGATCACCATGGCGGCCTACTCCGCCGGGATCATCCCGCCCATCACCAACACAGCGCCATGGACCATGCCAACCGGCCTGATGGCTTTTTTCACCACCAACGGCAGCGTGGCCGCCTTCTGTCTGGCGATATTCAACCTGGGGGTCGCCACCCTGATGTATATGCCTTTCGTGCTGATTGCCAACAAGGCGCAGAACGTCATCGATGAAGAAGAGGAGAGCGAAGAGGATATCGCTCTGGCCCTGAAGTTCTGATAACAGCCATTCAAATGACAGCAAGGGAGGAGCAAGACTCCTCCCCCATCAGCCTGGAGAAATCACCCATGCAGTATCGTTTTCCGGATAACTTCTGGTGGGGCAGCGCCAGCTCGGCCCCGCAGATGGAAGGCGCCGCCAACCGCGGCGGCAAATCCGCCAATATCTTTGACTACTGGTTCTCTATCGAGCCCGAGCGTTTTCACAACGGGGTCGGCCCGACCGACACATCCACCTTCTATGACAACTTCGAGAGTGACATCAAGCTACTCAAACAGGTTGGACACAACAGTTTCCGCACCTCCATCTCCTGGTCACGGCTGATCCCGGACGGCGTGGGCGAAGTTAATCAGGAGGCGGTCAGCTTCTACAACGCCGTCTTCGATCGGCTGCTGGCCGAGGGGATTACCCCGCTTATCAACCTCTACCACTTCGACATGCCGATGTGCATGCAGGAGCGTGGCGGCTGGGAGAGTCGGGAAGTGGTCGCCGCCTATGTGCGCTACGCCACCCGCTGCTTCGACCTGTTTGGCGGCCGAGTCAAACACTGGTTCACCTTCAACGAACCGATCGTGCCGGTCGAGTGCGGCTACCTTGGCCACTATCACTACCCCTGCGTGGTCGATTTCGGCCGGGCGGCCACCGTCGCCTACCACACCGCGCTGGCCCATGCCGGTGCCGTGCAGGCCTATCGCGCCTGTCAGCATGATGGCGAGATCGGCATCATCCTCAACCTGAGCCCGACCTATCCCCGCTCACAGGATCCGGCAGATCTCGCCGCCTCCCGCATCGCGGATCTGTTGCTTAACAAGAGCTTCCTCGATCCGGCCATGAAGGGGAGCTATGACCCCGAGCTGGTTGCCCTGCTGGCGCAGTATGACTTGTTGCCGCAGATCGAAGAGGGTGACAAGGCACTGCTCGCCGCCGGCAAGGTGGATATCCTCGGCATCAACTACTACCAGCCACGCCGGATCAAGGCCAAAGAGGAACCCTGGCAGGGGGTGCCCCGCACCCCTGACGACCTGTTCGACTACTACAAGATGCCGGGCCGCAAGATGAACCCCCACCGCGGCTGGGAGATTTACGAAAAAGGGATCTACGACATCCTCACCGAGTTGCGGGTCAACTACGGCAACCTGCCCTGCTACATCTCGGAGAACGGCATGGGGGTAGAGGGGGAAGATCGCTTTATCGGCCCCGAGGGTCGGGTGGAGGATGACTACCGCATCCAGTTCATTCGCGAACACCTTGAGTGGCTACATCTCGCCCTGGAAGAGGGCAGCGCCTGCCGCGGCTACCACCTGTGGACCTTTATCGACAACTGGTCGTGGCTCAACGCCTACAAGAACCGTTACGGCCTAATCCGCCTCGATCTGGAGAGCCAGCAGCGCACCATCAAGAAGAGTGGCTACTGGTTTGCCGAGGTCGCGCGCAACCATGGTTTCAATTAACGGCTTCAACTAATGGTTTCAATCAACGCATTCACGTAAGGAACGACACATGTTCGATCTGGACAACATCACTGAAGAGGCCGCCACCTGCAACGATCTGGAAGAGGTGGTGATGGGGCTCATCATCAACTCCGGGCAGGCGCGCAGTCTCGCCTACACCGCGCTGAAAAAAGCCAAGGAGGGGGATCTGGCCGCCGCTCATCAGCTGATGGCCCAATCCCGCGAGGCACTCAATGCCGCCCATCTGGTGCAGACCCAGCTGATCGAGGATGATCAGGGCGAAGGCAAGATCCCGGTCACCCTGGTGCTGGTCCATGCCCAGGATCACCTGATGACCTCCATGCTGGCCCGTGAGCTAATCAGCGAGCTGATCGAGCTGCACGAAAAGCTGCAGAATAAATGACCTCCGGACGGGGCGCTAAGCCCCGTCATCGGCCCGCAGATCAGGAAATAACTCATGAGCGTCAAAACAATCCGGGAAACCGAACTGTTTAACAACAAACCGTTCCAGATGTTCATCTACAACAAGCAGGTGAGCGGAACCGGTTTGCACCAGCACGACTATTACGAGTTCACCCTGGTACTGACCGGTCGTTACTATCAGGAGGTCAACGGCAAGCGGGTGCTGCTGGAGCGGGGGGACGTGGTGTTTATTCCGCTCGGCTCCCGCCATCAAAGCTTCTACGAGTTCGGCACCACCCGCATCTTCAACGTCGGGATCACCCGCACCTATTTCGACGAGCACTTCAAATACCTGCTGCCGGAGCACTTCGTCGCCTCTCAGGCCTATGCGCTCAAGAGCGAGTTCCTCAGCTACATCGAGTCGGTGCTGGTCTCACCGGGGTTTCGGGAAGAGGCGCTGACCGAATTTCTCGAAGTGGTGACCTACGCGGTAATGAACCGGCTGCGTCACTACAAGGACACCTCCGCCAGCGACGATCTGCCGCTCTGGCTCCACGAAACCGTGGAGCGGATGCACGATCGCCCCCTCTTTGCCGAGGATGCGCTGGCCAATATGGTCTCCCTCTGTGGCAAGAGCCAGGAGTATCTGACCCGGGCCACCCGGCGTTACTACAACAAGACGCCGATGCAGATCATCAACGAGATCCGGATCAACTACGCCAAGATGCAGCTGGAGGTGACCAACAACTCGGTGGCCGATATCGCCTTCGAGACCGGCTACAACGACGTCAGCCTCTTTATCAAAAACTTCAAGAAGCTCACCTCGTTTACCCCGGGCAGTTACCGCAAATATCTCTACCCGAAATTTGAAAGCCCGGCCTGATGCCGGCAGTGAATGCCATGTAAATAGAACCGATTGCAATACAGAGCACAGAACATGATCAGCCCCTGCCACAGGTGGCTGCGGCCTCTCTCATCCTGACAACAGAGCGGCCACCATCAAACTGATAGAGATCGATGAAAGAGGGATTTATGAGCGAGAAGATCAAGGTAGTCACCATAGGCGGCGGCAGCAGCTACACCCCCGAGCTGGTCGATGGATTCATCAAGCGCTATGCCGAGCTGCCCATCAGCGAGCTGTGGCTGGTGGATATTCCCGCTGGCGAAGAGAAGCTGAACATCATCTTCGACCTCTGCCAGCGGATGATCCGCCAGGCGGGTATCCCCATGACCCTGCACAAGACGCTGGATCGCCGCGAGGCACTGGTGGGCGCCCACTTCGTCACCACCCAGCTGCGGGTCGGCCAGCTGCAGGCGCGGGAGAAGGATGAGCGTATCCCCTTGAGCCACGGCATGCTGGGGCAGGAGACCAACGGCGCAGGCGGCCTGTTCAAGGGGCTGCGCACTATTCCGGTCATCTTCGACATCATCCGCGACGTGGAGGAGCTCTGCCCGGATGCCTGGCTGATTAACTTCACCAATCCGGCCGGCATGGTGACCGAAGCTGTGCGCCGTCATACCAACTTCCGCCGCTTTATCGGGGTGTGCAACATTCCGGTCGGCATGCAGATGTTTGTGCGCGATGCCCTCCAGCTCACCGAGCGGGATCACCTCTCGATGGACCTGTTCGGCCTCAACCATCTGGTCTTTATCGGCGATGTTTTGGTCAACGGCGAATCCCGCTTTGACGAGCTGCTGGAAGGGGTCGCCGATGGCAGCCTGACCCGCGCCAGCTCGGTCAAGAACATCTTCGATCTGCCGTTCGACCCCGGTTTTATCCGCGGTCTGCGCCTGCTCCCCTGCTCCTACCTGCGTTACTACTTCAAGGAGAAAGAGATGCTGGGGATCGAGATGGGCGAGTTCTACAAGGGTGGCGCCCGGGCTCAAGTCGTGCAGCAGGTCGAGAAGAAGCTGTTCGAGCTCTACCAGAACCCCGCGCTGTGCGAAAAGCCCAAGGAGCTGGAGCTGCGTGGCGGCGCCTACTACTCCGATGCGGCCTGCGAGGTGATCAGCGCTATCTACAACGACAAGCAGAGCGAGCACTACGTCATCGTGCCCCATCAGGGCCATGTCACCAATATCCCGGCCAACTGGACGGTGGAGATGAGCTGCCTGATCGGGCGTGATGGCGCCATTCCCCACCCGCGCCTCACCCGCTTTGACGACAAGGTGAACGGGCTGGTACACCTCATCAAGAGCTTCGAGATCGCCGCCGCCAAGGCCGCCATCAGTGGCAACTTCGACGACCTGCTGTTGGCGATGAACCTCAACCCGCTGATCCACTCCGACAACGATGCCCGCATCGTCGCCCGCGAGCTGCTGCTGGCTCACCGCGAACACCTGCCCAACTTTGCCGCCGCCATCGACGCCCTCGCCTGAGGCCAGCACGCCCCGCCCGAACCGGCGGGGCGCTTAACCGCAAGGGAACCCTCATGAGCAAGAGATTGATCATCAACGCCGACGACTTCGGCCTCTGCCGCGCCCAGAACTACGGCATCGTAGAGGCGTTCGAGCACGGGGTCGTCAGCTCCACCACTGCGATTGTCACCTCCCCCGCCATCGAGCACGCCGCCTGGCTGGTCAAACGCTTCCCCGAATTGCCAGTCGGGCTGCACTTTATGCTCAGCTGGGGAAAGCCGCTCACGCCGCTCACCTCGCTGGTGAACGAACAGGGCGAGCTCAACAAAGGGATCTGGCACAAGAGCGAGGCGGGAGAGCTGGATCTGGCCGAGATATCCGGCGAGCTGGCGAGTCAGTATCAGCGCTTTGTCGCGATCTTCGGCAAGCAGCCGACCCATATCGACAGCCACCACCATGTTCATATGTTGCCGACTATCTACCCGCTGGTGGAGGCCTTCGCCAAGAAGCATGACCTGCCCCTGCGCATCGACCGGGGCGAAATCGCCCGCCACGGCCTGACCGTCACCCACCCGCAGAGCTGCGATCGGTTCGACGACCGCTTCTATAGCGCATATGGCGCGCAGCTGACCCAAAACAGCCTGCTGCAACTGCTCGATGAGGCCAGTGCACAGGGCGCCACCTCACTCGAGATCATGTGCCACCCCTCCTTTATCGATCTGGAGATGCAAGGCAGCTCCTACTGCCAGCCCCGCCTCAACGAACTGGCCATCCTGACCGACCCGTCACTGCCCGCCCTGATCGCCGAGCGCGGCTACCGCCTGACCAGCTATCGGGAGTGGCAACCGTAATAGTGATGACAAGGGGAGCCGGTACGGGGCCAGGGAGTGGCCCGTGCTTTTGTGACGGGGCCGGTAAATTTACTGCTGCGTCACATTTGAGTGGGGTATATCCTTGTATATTCTGCACATTTCCTTCACAACCCGCCTGATTGGGCAAATGCCGTGATCCTTCCCCCCAGTGACCTTTCAGCATGGAGCATGTCACATGAAAATCACCCCTATCGCCCTCGCCTTGCTGGCGGCCAGTTCGGCCAATGCCGCAAGCCCGGCAAAACCCACCGCCCAGACCATTTATCTCGGTGGCGATATCGTTACCGTCAATGATGCGGCTCCGACGGCGCAGGCGCTGGCCATCAAGGATGGCCGGATCCTGGCGCTGGGCAGCGAGCGCGATATCCTCACGCTGCGTGACGAAGGAACCCGGGTGGTCGACCTGCAGGGCAAGACCCTGATCCCGGGCTTTATCGATGCCCATGGTCATGTGTTCAATACCGGGATCCAGGCGCTCTCCGCCAATCTGCTGGCACCGCCAGATGGGGCGGTAAACAGCATTGCGTCCCTGCAACAATCGCTGCGAAACTGGGTCGCCAAGCCGCAAAACAAGGCGCACGGGATCATACTGGGTTTCGGTTATGACGACTCCCAGCTCAAGGAGGGGCGCCATCCCACCCGTCAGGAGCTCGATGCCGTATCGCAGGATCTCCCGGTGCTCATCATTCATCAGTCGGGTCACCTCGCAACCCTCAATAGCAAGGCGCTGGCGCTGGCCGGATTCGGGCCTGACAGCAAGGATCCGGAAGGGGGCAAGATCCGCCGTGAAGCGGACGGCAAAACGCCCAATGGGGTACTGGAAGAAACGGCCTTCTTTGGCACCTTGATGTCGATGTTCGCCAACTTGAATGACAGAGAGAACGAGGCGATTTTCAAGGCAGGCATGACACTCTATGCCAGCTTCGGTTACACCACGGCTCAGGAGGGACGCGCCTCTACGTCCGCGGTCAAGACCATGTACCAGCTGGCCCAGAAAGCCAAGCTGCCCCTCGATGTCGCGGCCTATCCCGATATCCAGATTGCGCGGGATGTCATCGCCCCTCCCTACTACTCCAGCAACTACATGAACGGGTTCCGCGTCGCGGGAGCCAAACTCAACCTCGATGGCTCCCCCCAGGGAAAAACCGCCTGGCTGACCCAGCCCTATTTTGTTCCCCCTGCCGGGCAAAAAGCCGATTACAAGGGCTACCCCAGCATGAGCGACGAACAGGCCGCCCACTACATCGAACTGGCGCAGCGCAATGGTTGGCAACTGCTCACCCACGTCAACGGTGATGCGGCCATCGATCAGCTGATCAAGGGGATTGAGGCCAGCGAGAAGCAACATGGCAAGCCGGATCGCGGCTTTGTCGCCATCCATGCCCAGACCGCCCGCAAGGATCAGGTCGCCTCATTCCAGCGACTCGGCATCTTCCCCTCCTTCTTTCCGATGCATACCTTCTACTGGGGTGATTGGCACAGTGACTCTGTGCTTGGCAAAGAGCGGGCGCAACATATCTCTCCCACCGGATGGGCCCGTGAACTGGGGATGATTTTCACCTCGCACCATGACTCCCCCGTGGCATTACCTGACGCCATGCGGGTCTATTATGCGACCGTCAACCGGGTCAGTCGTACCGGGCGCCTTATCGGGCCGGATCAACGGGTCTCCGCTCTGGATGGATTGAAGGCACAGACATTGTGGGCGGCAACCCAATACAAGGAGGAACACGACAAGGGGTCTCTGGAGGTCGGCAAGCTGGCTGACCTGGTGGTGCTCTCGGCAAACCCGCTCAAGGTCAAACCCGAGACTTTGGCGGATATCCGGATCGAAGAGACGATAAAGGAGGGGGTCTCCATCTACCAACGTAACGGGCAGACAGCTCAGGAGTCCACAGGCTGTACGGACTCTGCACGCTGCAGCGCAGTCGCGACCACCGCGATGGTGGCAGCAGGCTTATTGCATCATCAGCCACACTAGACCCCATGGCCTGACGCCTTCCAGCGTTGGGCCATGCCTTTACCGCCAAAATGCAGATACGAAAAAGCCCAAGCGATTGAATCGCTTGGGCTTTTTCTTGATATGGCGGAGGAGGTGGGATTTGAACCCACGGATGGTCGCCCATCGCCGGTTTTCAAGACCGGTGCATTCAGCCGCTCTGCCACCCCTCCGAACGGCGTGCATACTACGCTAAGCCCTTGTTCATATGCAATACATATTTCCTGTGGGATAGTGTGCGGGAGCAAAATGGCAGGTGGCTTGAAATTGTTCCTCGTCATCCCTATTTGTTCTACATACAATGCGTAAACATGCAGTAACAAACAGCGATCACGAGGCGGCCGCTCGCCGTCTCACCCGGACATCAAGAGGACACCCAAGATGGATACCCGTTCTATCTACACTGGCACCCAAAGTGCCGTACGCGATACCAACAAGGTACTGCGTAACACCTATATGCTGCTCTCCCTCACTCTGGGCTTCTCTGCCGTGGTGGCGGGCATCGCTACCGTGATGAACATGCCGCCGCTGCACTGGGCCGTGTTCCTGATCGGCGTCTACGGTCTGATGTTCCTGACCGAGAAGAATCGCAACAACGGCATGGGGCTGGTATTCACCTTCGCCCTGACCGGTCTGCTGGGCTATAGCCTGGGCCCCATCATCAACATGTACATGAACAATGATGGTGGCGAGATCGTGATGACCGCCCTTGGCGGCACCGCGCTCACCTTCTTCGGTCTGTCGGCCTATGCCCTGACCACCAAGCGTGACCTCTCCTTCATCGGCGGCATGCTGTTCGTCGGTTTCTGGGTATTGCTGGTGGCCATGGTGGCCAACATCTTCCTGCAGATGAGCGCCCTTAGCCTGGCCCTGTCCGCCATGTTCATGCTGTTCTCTTCCGGCGCCATCCTGCTGACGACCCAGCAGATCGTGCGCGGCGGCGAGACCAACTACATCTCTGCGACTGTCACCCTGTATGTTTCCATCTACAACATCTTCCTGAGTTTGCTGAGCTTGCTTGGCGGCAACCGCAACTAATCAGAAACCCCGCTTCGGCGGGGTTTTTATTGGCGCCGATTTTTGTCAGGATAAGTTGTAAATCAAGGATATGAAGCGAAGTGGCCCTGATTTGGATCAGGGCCACTTCGCGCTTGGCGGGTTACTATCTCGCTCTCGTTTCGATCAAGGGTTTCACCTGTCTCATGCCGATGGATCTCTCTGGCCTGCTGCGCCGACTGCTGACTGATAGTCACATCGATTTTGCTTCGCTCAAGGGTGGTGCCTAGCATGCCCATGGACTTCTCCGGTTTGTTACGCCGACTGCTGACCGATAGTCACATCTACTTCGCCCTCAAGGTGCTGCTGGCCATTCTCGGTCTGCTCGCCTTCACCCTGGCCACCGGCAATATCCAGCTCACCGTGCTGCTCTCCCTCGGAGTGGTGGCGGGTGCCATCGCCGAAACCGACGACAGCCTGTGGGGACGCCTGAAAAACCTCGCCATGACGCTGATTTGCTTCATGTTCGCGTCCCTGTGCGTGCAGTATCTCTACCCCACCCCCTGGCTGTTTGCCATCGGACTGGCCAGCTCCACCTTTATCTTCGTGATGGTGGGGGCGCTCGGTGCCCGCTACGCCACCATCAGTTTTGGCTCGTTGCTGATCGCCATCTACACCATGCTGGGAGCCGCCAAGGCGCCGGATCTCTTCTATCAGCCGCTGGCGCTCGGCGCTGGCGCCCTCTGGTACGGACTGGTCTCGTTTATCTGGCTCTGGCTGCTGCCCTACAAAACCCTGCACGAGCAACTGGCCCAGAGCTACTTCGCCCTTGGCCGCTACCTGCTGGAAAAGTCCCGCTTCTTCCCGGCGGACGAGCACGGCGCCCAGGCCATTCGCCACAATTTGGCCCAGCTCAACATCAATCTGGTGAGTGCGCTGACCCTCACCAAGTCGGCCCTCAATGCCCGTCTGAGCCGCCGCCATCCGGCCAGCCCCGAACTTGCCAGCCTGCTGCGCCTCTACCTGCTGGCGCTGGAAATTCACGAGCGCGCCACCTCCAGCCACTACCCCTACAGCCGACTGGAAGCGGAGCTCAAGCAGGGCATA
Source organism: Aeromonas sp. YN13HZO-058 (assembly GCF_001921245.1). Classification (NCBI taxonomy): domain Bacteria; kingdom Pseudomonadati; phylum Pseudomonadota; class Gammaproteobacteria; order Aeromonadales; family Aeromonadaceae; genus Aeromonas; species Aeromonas sp. YN13HZO-058. The sequence continues at coordinate 45,760 of NZ_MQSY01000052.1, forward strand.
GTGCTGGAAGGATTTCAGGAGCTGTTCCTGCAACTCTCCGAGGCGTGCCAGAGCTTGGGCTACGCCATTTTGGTGCACAAGCCCTACAGCCATAACAAGCGCATTCACTGGACACTTCAGGCCCTTGGCGATCAGCTGGAGTTCACCAATCTCAAGCAGCACTACCCGAAAACCCTGCTGACGCCGATGAAGTTCCTGCGCCGCAATCTGGCCAGCATCAACCAGCTGCTGGGCAGCGCCGAAGTGCTGCAAAACCCCGAGCAGCCGCAGCAAGAGCTGCCCGCGCTGGCCAAGCCGCCCCGCCTGCCACTGCTGACCCAGCTCAAGCAGCACCTCACCTTGCACTCCATGGTGTTTCGCCATGCGCTGCGCCTCTCCCTTGGGCTGGTGATTGGCTACGGCATATTGCAAGCCTTTGATATGGATAAGGGCTACTGGATTTTGCTCACCGTGCTGTTTGTCTGCCAGCCCAGCTACAGCGCCACTCGTCGCCGACTGGTGCAGCGGATGCTCGGCACCTTCGCCGGTATTCTGGTGGGCATTCCGGTGCTCTGGCTATTCCCCGAACTGCACATCCAGCTGGTGGTGATGGGGCTCGCCGCCTTCCTGTTCTTCACCCAGGTGCGCAACAACTACAGCGCCGCGGTCTGCTTTATCACCCTCTACGTGCTGATGGCGTTCAACCTGCTCGATGGCATCGGCTTTGCCATTCTGGGGCCGCGTCTGCTCGATACCCTGCTCGGCTGCCTCATCTCCTACGGGCTGGTGGCTTGGCTGTGGCCGGACTGGCAATACAAACGGCTGCCAACGCTTATCGCCAATTCGCTGTCGGCCAACGCCCGCTACCTCTCGGCGGTGCTGGCGAGCCTCACCCAACAGCGGGACGAGTCCATCGACTATCGGGTGGCGCGCAAGAGCGCCCATCTGGCAGACAGCGAGCTGGCGACCGCTTGGCAGAGCATGCTGGTGGAGCCGCAAAAGCGCCGCCGCTTCCTCGATCTCTGCTTTACCCTCACCTGGCGCAACCACGCCCTGCTCTCCTACATCTCGGCGCTGGGGGCCCATCGCGACAAGCTGGAGGCCGTCAACGGGCTGGATGAGATGCGCCACCATATCTGCCACACCCTGGAGCAGGCCGCCGGTCATCTGGCGGGCACCCCCTCCAGCTCCATCGGCAGCAAGAACCTGCTGCTCACCACGGATGGCGACAAAGAGTGCAGCGAGGAGCAGCTGATGCTGACCCAGCAGCTCAACTTGATCAGCGAGCTGGCGGATCAGTTGCTGCATCTGGCCAACGAGAGCCGGTTGCTCACCGGGGATCAAGGCGCTACCATGCCCGCCCAATCCTGATAGCCCCATTAGCGAGGAGCCCCATGTCTGCGTCCGAACAACATCAGCTGGAATTCAACGGCCAACTCATAAAGACCGATGCCAAGGGTTACCTGCTCAACAGCAGCGACTGGAGCGAGGAGCTGGCGCTGGTGCTGGCTGCGCAGGAGGGGATCGAGCTGGAGGAGCCGCACTGGGAAGTGGTGCGCTTTGTGCGCGCCTTCTATCTGGAGTTCAACACCTCCCCCGCCATCCGCGCGCTGGTCAAGGCGATGGAGAAGCAGTACGGCCCCGAGAAGGGCAACAGCCGCTACCTCTACAAGCTGTTCCCGGAAGGACCCGCCAAGCAGGCGACCAAGATTGGCGGCCTGCCCAAGCCGGTGAAGTGCATCTGATCCCATAAAACGGGGGCCGCAACTGCGGCCCCGTTGTTTTTGGGTGCGCATTGCTCACGCACCTCGTATTCATATCCCTCGCACTGCCAGCCAACGTTATCCCTGCTCTTCAGCCTGCGCGACCAATTGCTCCGCCAACCGGTGACCATGCAGGTAGGAGGCGATCAGCTCGCTATCTGCCTTGCCGATTTCAATCTGCTGATACCAGTGCTCCAGCATGGCGGCAAAGCCGCGCTGGGCCAGTACCGGCTGCCAGTCGTTGGGGGCCAGCATCTCGGCCTGCTTGTCGCGGGCGATGATGCCGCGGGTGCAGTTCTCAAGGTGCAGCGAGAGGTTGTCGCCGTAGGCATCGATACGCTCCTCGGTGATCCCGGCGCTGCGGTTCATGCTGCCGCTGATGGCACGATCCCCGCGTTGCCAGCTGACGCTTACTCCGGCCAACAGACGCTTGTCCTGCGCACAGGGCCGCAATACCGCATGGAAGTCCCCCTGTGGCACGCCGCCATAGAAGCAGAGGCTGTCGAGCACATGGATAAAGTCGTCGAACAAGAAATCTCGCGCCTTGCCGGGGAGGGCGAAGCGGTGTTTTTGCCAGTTGAGCTCGGTGAGCGGCTGGGCACGGGCCTCGGCCATCGCGGGCAAATAACGGCGGTTAAAGCCGGTAAAGAGGGCGCAATCTTGCGCCACGGCGAGATTGGCCAGCGCTTCGGCCTCGGCCAGATTGTCGCACAACGGCTTGTCAACAAAGGTGGGGATACCGGCGCGCAGGCACTGCTCGGCAATCTGGCTATGCACCGCAGTGGCGGCGTGGATCATCACGGCGTCGGGGCGACTGGCCAGCATGGCCGCCACATCGATAAAGCACTCGGCGACCCGATACTGGCGGGCCAGCTTCTCCAGCACCGCTGGATTGCGGGTGCAGAGCAGCGGGGTGACCCGCTCGTCGCTGGCAAGCAGCGGCAGATAGGCTTTCTGGGCGATATCCCCCAGACCAATCATGGCAATGCGCATCTCAACTCCTTTTCACTCGATAACGGTACAAGCGGATAACTGCCCGCACCATCGCAGGATTTCCCCCGCAGATCCAGCCTGCCATTAGCGCGCTGGCTGTTGACAGCTTGTCTCTGCAATCCAAAAGGTAGGTATCCCGTAAAAGGGGTTTCCCCGAAAGCGCTCTGCTCTCGGGGATTTTGGTATGGCGGGAGCCAGAGCAGCGACAGATTGTGATTTCATTTCGAAGGCGGCCCACAGATTTATGCCATCCGGACCACTGTCACAGCGGCTTCGTTTGGCTTACTATTGCTCTCTTATCCCTGTTGCAAAGCATGGGATAGTCTATTTCAGACTATTCGCCGAGCTTTATTGCTGCTGTCTAAAGCCATAGCCACAACCATATTTGGCAGCTGTCATTTATTGGCGGCGACCATGATTGCCTGTGCGCTATCGGCGCTTATAAAACGCGTTATTTATGGATGTATAATGATGAAATCATCAATTGCACTCAAAGCCTTATCGCCCTATATATTCGCAATATTGTCAGTTGGGTTGATATCCAGCGGATACAATGCGCTGCCGATTTATTGCGGCCTCGCCGTTGTTCTCTATCCGGTGCTGGTTGCCATGCTGGCAAACGATTGGGAAAGACAGGGGCTGGTCTATCGCGAATCGACCCAGGTCGAGGTTGATGTCAATGTGCGCGGGATCCTTATCAAGGAGCAGAGGCGGCATCTGGAGAACCTCTATTTTGTCTCGCCGGAAGTGATGCAGACCAAACTCACCCGCCTCGCCCGCCTCAAACTGCTGCTCTGCGGCGCCATGTTTGCCGTGTCACTCTATGAACTCGCGCAGCAAGCCGAGGCACAATTTGCCCTGCCCGCCGTCAATCTGATGGATATCAATCTGCTGGATATATGCAGCCTGATGATCGGCCTTGGCGGCGTGCTGTTTCTCGGCCATTGTGCGAGAAAAAGCCTGTCCCTCTATGGAGCCTGTCGCCATAAAAACTATCTGGTACAGTGTCATGATGAGCCCGGCGCCCAGCTCTATAGCGCCGCCATTGCACTCAAGGCGGACAATCTGCAGGTGACCCATACCCGCATGTTCGATGCCATATTGGCGTGGTATTGAGCGAGGCGTCAGAGCGGGATCAGGCACCGGATGGCATAGGACGACAAGGCCGACGGGCACAACAGATCATTAAATCGGATCCGGCAAACAGAGTGAGAAGGAGGTTTGGCATGATGATATTCAGCGTCTTTGGCCGACTGGTCGGGGTGAAACGGGAGGGGGAGCAGTGGCTGCTATTTAACGTCAGCCTGCCCGAGCGCAAATACTCGCGCATCCGCGATGTGCTTATTCCCGACTTTCTGACCGAAGATGAGATCCCGCGCTGGCTTGACGATATCTATCACGAAGCCGCCAGCGCCCCCCATCCCGATGTGGTGCGTATCGAGTAAACCGCCTGCTTGCGGCCTTGTCAGTCATGTCGTAGCGCCGGATCGGAGGGCAGCCTTCAATTAGGACACCCACCTTTTGGAACAAGCCACTATCGCGCAGTTGCAGGCACCATAAGGGTGAATGCATTCGAGCTGATGCCCGCAAAAGTCGGCTGGTGGGAGAGATTTTCAGGTTTAGAAAGCAGCAACCCCTGCACAGCCATTCACTGAACTGTGTGCAATATCCAGAACTATCGGCAGGGTGGACGCGAAGCAATCAAAGCCGTGGTTGATGGCATCGCCGCTGGCCACAGTGGTGGGCAAACTGCTGGCATTGATCTCTGTCTCCCACAACTCGAATCCCTTGTCGCCTGAACAGCGTCACCTGCTTCAACCAGCGAACACCATCAAGGCCCAACCGCCCCAGAATGGGCCCAAGTTGGGCCGGAATATGACCCCGCTTGTCGGGCCGAATAGCACGACCAGTCCAATCAACCAGCATCAAGTAGTCGGTGAAGGCATAGGGCAACTCTTCAGGCTTCCCCTGGCTGGCAAAAGGCAGCAAAAGTGGTGGCAACACCTCAGTAGTAGCAGGCTCGTCAAGGCGCTGTTTGATACTGGTGTAGTCACTCTGCTCTGGCCGATCGGTCAACGCCGCTCGTATCGGATTGAGGTCAACATACGCCATACAGGCCAACAAGGCTGATTCGGTGAGCAACGCCTGACTCTTGAAGCGGCCCTCCCAGAAATGGCCCTTGCAACCATCTTCCTGATTGGCCTGACGGGCCAGATTTTCATTGAGTAGCCGAATAAACCAGCTGATGGAGTGAAGCCGCTCCCGCCATTGGGCCAACAATTGCAGCACAACAGCCAGTTCAGGCTCGATCAACATCTCCCCTTGATACCAACGCCTGACCAACAGCGGCAACTGGAAAAGCGCCGCCCAGCGCTCAACCACTTCCCGCTCACTCCAGTTGGCCGCGGTATCGGGCTCCACCTTGAGCACCAGATGATAGTGATTGCTCATCACCGCATAAGCACAAATGCCGATTGCAAACAGCCGCGACAGTTGCCCCAACTTGTCGACCACCCACTGACGCCGATGCTCGTAACTCTGGCCAGAATGGGCATCATCACCACACAGAAAGGCTCGCCGCACACAGCGACTGACCACGTGGTAGTAAGGCGTATCCTGCAAACTGATTTGACGTGAACGGGCAATGGTCATGGCGCATCCCTCAACGGTGACCTCTCAAGTCAAGACCAGCACTACGCCTCTGTCAAAAAGGTGGGTGTCCCAGAATCTATTCTGACCTCTCAAGTCAAGACCAGCACTACGTCACTGTCAAAAAGGTGGGTGTCCGAGATTCCTCGCAAGCGTTCAGATCGGAGGGGCTGCTTTTCCCTCCCCATCCCCTGCGCCCCCCTTGCACCGCGATGGGATTGTTGCGCTTGCGCAACACAGAACAAGTCATCCGTTACACCAGTAAAACAATCCAAGGGGGTCCAGCGGTAAAGTGCCGCCTCCGGATGGCCAGCAGCCAGTGCCCGATCTCTGCCCGGCAGGCGGAAAAGGTACAGAAAATAAAGAGTTTGATAGAGGTCATAAAACGAGACGTTTCTGATAGTTACATCACGTTAAGGCTCGCCTCGGCAGTTTCGTTTGGCTTACCATGGCCAGCCAGAACCTGTTGAGCTGCGATGGGTTGCAGCCAGCGCGGGTCAATGGAGCATATTGGAAGCTGTAATCCACTGGCGGTAGCGTGAGATTTTGTGACGTTACGCCTCACACAAAAAAGTGGGTGTCCCAGAATTCCCGAGGTGTAAAGCGTGGCAAGAAATAAAAAGAATCAAAATGCTTTTAGTTATATTAATCATGATACGACAGGCAGGAATTTCATAAATAAAAACTTCAATAAAACTCACAGCTATCACTCAAATTTCTTTCAGTCAAAGTTTACCAACACTTCGTTTATTGGAGCATCATTTAAATGGTGTAATCTAACCGGTAGTGTTTTTCAATCCTCATTATTAAGAGGGATTCTTTTCCGAGGGGGTAGCCTACGTCATGTAGAGTTCAATGAATGCATAATAAATGCTTGTAATCTAGACCGTTGTAAGATTGATGGTTTAAGGTTAAATAATTGCTATATAGTTAGCAGTGATTCATTTCTTCGTGGTTTAGTACCATCACAATTAAATAATTCTAGATTATTTAATACATTCCCTGATAATGATGAATTCAGTCCTCACCTAATAGATGTTGTGGAAAAGTTAAGAGGAAATGACTTTATTCGACGTTCATCTGTTTTACATAGAAAACTGAAAAGAATTGATACTGTAACTCTTTCTTATCTTCTAGATCGATTCGATGAAGATTTTTTGATAGAACAGCTTCCTCAGGTTTGTATGAAAATTGAACGTGATTTTCATACGATCAGCTATCTTGACAAGCTTCTAAGAAATCAGTTAGTTTGATGTTACCCGGTCTCACCACCCATAGAGATCCATAAGCTGACGAATAAATGCCTGTCTACGGACTGATGCGGGTATAAAGCATTTATTTTGAATAAGTTGGTGGAGGTAATGCCTATGGTATTAGATCTTATGACTGTTTTGGCCTTTTTTATATTGGTGTTGTACAAGATAGCTTCAAAAGTCATTTCTATGTCTGGTGGTGCGATAATACTAATCAGTCCAAATGGTAGTAACCCTAGCTCACTATTAGATCAATTCGAATAAAAAAGGCGACCATCCGGTCGCCTTTTTATTTCTATCGCTTTCCAATCAGAAAACTCACCGTGCCGGTCGCTTGGCACCATTCCCTTTGGCCGCAGGCTTGCCGCCTTGAGTGGCGGGTTTGGCGCCCGGCTTGGCCGAGCCTGCGCGGGTCGGGGTTTTACCCTTATGAGCGGGTTTTCCGGCAGGTTTACTCTTACCCGCATTCTTGCCTTCGCCCTGTACGGCCGGTTTGCCATTAGCCGCCCCTTTCTGCAGCTGGGAACCCACCGGCTTGCCGCCCGTCGGCTTGTTGCCTGTGCCATTACCACGCTGATGGGCAATGTTACTGTGGCGAGTCAGGGCCGGTTTCATCCCCTTGCCGCTGGCGGCGCGCTCGTTGCGCCCTTCCGCCGGCACCAGACAGCCGGGGCCACTGCCAATCAGGTGGCCCTTGCCCATTGCGAGCAGCGCTTCGCGGATCATCGGCCAACCGGCAGGATCGTGGTAGCGCAGTAGCGCCTTGTGCAGGCGGCGACGGCGCTCGCCCTTGGCGACAAACACATCGCCCCCTTCGCGGCTCACCTTGTGTAACGGGTTTTTCTCCGTGTAATACATGGTGGTGGCGTTGGCGAGCGGCGACGGGTAGAAGTTCTGCACCTGATCGAGCTTGAAGCGGTTCTCTTTGACCCAGAGCGCCAGATTGATCATGTCTTCATCGGTAGTGCCCGGGTGGGCGGAGATGAAGTAGGGGATCAGGTACTGCTGCTTGCCCGCCTCTTTGGAGTATTTGTCGAACAGCTCCTTGAACTGGTAGTAGCTGCCCATGCCCGGCTTCATCATCTTGGAGAGCGGCCCCTCCTCGGTGTGTTCCGGCGCGATCTTGAGGTAGCCGCCGACGTGGTACTTGGCCAGCTCCTTGATATAGCGGGGATCTTCGACCGCGATGTCGTAACGCACGCCGGAGGCGATGAGGATCTTCTTGATCCCCTTGAGGTCACGCGCCTTGCGATAGAGGTTGATGGTCGGGCTGTGGTCGGTGTCCATGTGCGGGCAGATGGTGGGCCAGACACAGGAGGCGCGACGGCAGGTCTGCTCGGCCTTGGGGCTCTTGCAACGCAGCTTGTACATGTTGGCGGTGGGGCCGCCGAGATCCGAGATGACGCCGGTAAAGCCCGGCACCTTGTCGCGGATATCTTCGATCTCTTTCAGGATCGACTCTTCCGAGCGGCTCTGGATGATGCGCCCTTCGTGCTCGGTGATGGAGCAGAAGGAGCAGCCGCCAAAGCAGCCGCGCATGATGTTGACCGAGGTCTTGATCATCTCGAAGGCCGGGATCTTCTCGTTGCCATAAGCGGGATGCGGCACCCGCTGGTAGGGCAGGCCGAAGACGCCGTCCATCTCCTCGGTTTCGAGCGGGAAAGCGGGCGGGTTGACCCAGACGATGCGATCGCCGTGCGCCTGCGACAGGGCGCGGGCACAGCCGGGGTTGGTCTCGTGGTGCAAAATGCGCGAGGCGTGGGCGTAGAGCACCTTGTCCTCTTTGACCCGCTCGAACGCCGGCAGCTTCACATAGGTTTTTTCCCACGGCTTGGGCTTGGCCGGCTGCACCAGCACAGGTTGGGCTTCCTGCGCGGCAGGTGCCGCTTCGGTGGCGTCGTCCGAGCATGGCGCCCCTTCCATATAGGGGTTCATGATGGGATCGATGCGGCCAATCTGGTCGAGCTTGCTCGAATCCACCCCTTTCCAGCCCGGCAGCGGCTCCTTGCGGATCACGGCGGTGCCGCGAATATCCTGCATGGTGTCGATGGTCTCCCCCGCCGCGATGCGATGGGCCACCTCGATGAGCGGCCGCTCGGCGTTACCGTAAATCAGGATATCGGCCTTGGCATCGAGCAGGATGGAGCGGCGAATGGTCTCGGACCAGTAGTCGTAGTGAGCGATGCGGCGCAATGAGGCCTCGATGCCACCGATCAGCACCGGCACCTCCTTGAACGCCTCTTTGCAGCGCTGGGTATAGACCAGAGTCGCGCGATCCGGCCGCTTGCCGCCCACATCCCCCGGGGTGTAGGCGTCGTCGTGGCGCAGCTTTTTATCAGAGGTGTAGCGGTTGATCATGGAGTCCATGTTGCCCGCGGTCACCCCGAAGAAGAGGTTCGGTTTGCCCAGACGCATAAAGTCATCCTTCGATGACCAGTCCGGCTGGGCGATGATGCCGACCCGAAAGCCCTGGGATTCGAGCATGCGGCCAATCACTGCCATGCCGAAGCTCGGGTGATCCACATAGGCATCTCCCGTCACCAGAATAACGTCGCAGCTGTCCCAACCGAGCTTGTCCATCTCTTTGCGGGACATGGGCAGGAAGGGCGCCGTGCCGTAGCACTCGGCCCAATAGCGGGGATAGGAGAAAAGGTTGGGTACCGGCTGCATTTTGAACACCTGGAAAAATTCGGGTCGCGCATTATACCGGTTGCGGCCAAGGGGAGCGATGGCTTTTTGTCCCTATAGATCCCGAGGAATAGGCCGCCGCCAGCAATAGCAAGGGCGCCCGCAGGCGCCCTTGTGATGAGGGAGGCTGATAACTGGCCCCCGCTTGGGTTCTGGTCAGGATGCTGGTCAGAGCACCGGAGGGGGCGACTCCCCTGCCCCCTTGGCGGCCAGCGCTTCGTCTACCTGTTGATCCCGCGCCCCTGTCATGCCAGCGTGGCGCGCCAGCAGATGGTAGATGGCGGGCACAACCAGCAGGGTGACCAGGGTCGCCAGCGACAACCCGAAGAAGACCACTGTGCCGACTGCCATCCGGCTCTCGTAGCCCGCCCCCATGGAGAGCATCAGCGGCACCGCGCCGATAATGGCGGTGAGCGAGGTCATCAGGATGGGGCGCAAGCGGCGCACCGAACCTGCGATGATTGCCTCCTCGAACCCTTCACCGCGCTGACGCAACTGGTTGATGAACTCGACGATGAGGATGCCGTTCTTGGTCACCATGCCGATCAGCATGATCATCCCGATCTGGCTGTAGATGCTCATCTCCTGCCCCGTCAACCAGAGGCCAAGCAGGCCGCCGAAGATGCCGAGTGGCACCGTCACCATCACCACCGCCGGGGTCAGGGTGCTCTCGAACTGGGCCACCAGCACCAGATAGACCACCAGCAGGGCGAGGCCAAACACCAGCACCATCTCCCCCTGATTGTCGCGGTAATCCTTGGAATCACCGGCGTAATCCACCGTCATGCCGGTGGGCAGGTTGGCGTTGGCCCAGCCATCGAGGAAATCGAGCGCCTCACCCAGGGTGTGGTCGGGGTGCACGTCGGCGGTCAGGGTGATCGCCTTTTGCCGCTGGTAGTGGTTGAGGCGGTTGGCGGTCGCCACCTGCTTGACGGTGGCCAGGGTCGAGAGACTGACCATCTCGCCATTAGCGGCTTTTAGATAGATGCGACCAAGATCCGAGATACCGTTGAACTCGGTCTGGTTGCCACGCAGGTAGACGTCATACTCCTCGCCCCTGTCCACATAGGTGGTCTTGCTCGCCCCGCCCAGCAGGGTCTGCAAGCTGTTGGCGACGGTGGAGACCGGAATGCCGAGCTGGCTGGCGCTGTCACGATTGATGGTCACCTGCAGCTCGGGGGTCTTCTCGGCGTAGTCGAGATCCGGGCTCAGCATCAGGCCGCTGCCCTGCGCCGCCTGTTGCAGTGCCAACCCTTGCTGGTAGAGCTCGGCATAGTCGTTGCCCTGCAACACGAACTGCACCGCAGCGGTGGAACCGCCCCGGAAACCGGGCTGGAAGGTGCGGATCATCACATCGGGAATGCCGGAGAGCTTGGCGCCGAGCGAGCGAGAGAACTCGGTGGCGGTGACGTCGCGATCGGCCCAGTCGGTGAGCTGGATGATCACCATACCGGTCTGATCGCCGCCACGGCCAAAGGCGGGGGTACTGAAACTGAGCGCCTGCACCACCCCTTTGCCCAGCATCGGCATGATGGCGGACTCCACCTGCTGCATGTTGCGCTTCATCCGCTCGATGCTGGTCCCCTCTGCCCCCTTGACGAAGACATAGATGACGCCGCGATCCTCGGTCGGGGTAAGGCTGGTCGGCAGTTGGGTAAAGAGGGCGCCGATACCGCCCAGACAGAGCAGCAACACCAGCGGCGTCCAGCGGGAGCGACGCAGCACCCACACCAGCAGGTGGCGATAGTGGCCCTCCAGCCAGCCGAGCCCGCGATCGAGCCCGGCAGTCAGCCGGTTCGGTTTATCCAGCGGGCGCATCAGCCAGGAGCCCATGGCCGGGGTCAGGGTCAGCGCCACCAGCGAGGAGCAGAGCACCGCCAAGGAGAGCAATATCGCAAACTCGGTAAAGAGCCGCCCCACCATGCCATCCATAAAGGCGATGGGGACAAACACCATCACCAGCACGGCGGTAGTGGCGATGACCGCAAAGCCCACCTCGCGGGTGCCGTGCCAGGCGGCCAGCAGCGGCGGTTCACCCCGCTGCAGATGGTGATGGATGTTTTCCACCACCACGATGGCGTCATCCACCACCAAGCCGATGGCGAGGATCAGCGCCAGCAGGGTAATGAGGTTGATGGAAAAGCCGAAATACCAAGCGCCGATAAAGGCGGAGATCAGCGACACCGGCACCGTGATGGCCGGAATAAGCGTGGTGCGCCCCTGCCCGAGGAACAGATAGAGCACCGCCACCACCAGCACGGCGCAGATGGCCAGGGTTTCATACACCTCGTCGATGGCCTGCTTGATAAAGATGGTGGAGTCGTAATCCACCTCGAGCTTGGCCCCCTCCGGCAGGAAGCGCTGCATCTCGCCGAGTTTCTTCTCGATCCCCTGTGCCACCGCCAGCGGGTTGGCGGTGGACTGGGCGACGATGCCGATACCCAGACTCTCCTTACCGTTGCGCTGATAGGCACTGTCTTCGTTCTTGGCTCCCACCTCCACGTCGGCGATATCGGCCAGATAGACGCTCTGGCCATTGGCGGCGGTGGTGACTTGCAGTTGCTGGAAATCTTCCGCTGTGTGGTAAAGCCGGGCGATCTGCACCGCCATGGTCATGGAGTTGTTGCGGATCTCCCCCCCCGGCAGCTCGATGTTCTCCCGCTTGAGGGCATCTTCCACATCGCTCACCGTGATGCCACGGGCCGCCATGTCGGCGGGGCGCAGCCGCACATACATCACCTGGGTCAGATCGCCGGAGAGCGCCACTTCGCTCACCCCGTCCACCAGACTCAGGGGGTCGACCAGCACACGGTTGGCGTAGTCGGTCATGGCGGTGCGATCCATCTGGCTGCTGCTGAAGTTGAGCCAGATCGCCACATCGCCGTTGCCGCTGTCCTTGGTCACCAGCGGCTCGTCCACATCATCGGGCAGCCGTGGCCGCGCGCGCGAGATAGCATCGCGCACATCGGAGATCCCCTCCACCATGTTCCAGCCGAGCTTGAACTCGACGGTGATCATCGAGCGTCCCTTGCGGGTCATGGAGTTGATGTTCTTGATGCCGCTGATGCCGGATAGCTGATCCTCGATGGGCTTGGTGACCTGACTCTCCATCACCGAAGGAGCCGCCCCCTCATAGGTGGTGCTGATGGAGACCGAGGGGATCTGCACATCGGGCATCTCCCGCACCGTCAATTTGCTGAAGGCGACCAGACCAAACACGGTGAGCAGGGCGCTGAGCACCACTGCCACCAGCGGGCGGCGTACTGAGATATCGGAGAGCCACATCAGCCATTCACCTCGGCCAGATCGCGCACCTGCACCCCATCACGCAGATTGACCAGCCCCTCGACCACGATGCGATCGCCGACTTTGAGCCCCTCGGTGACCCAGACGGTCTCCCCTTCGGTCTCGCCGAGCACCACAGGCACCCGCTTGACCCGGCCATCGGCCTCGAGGCGATAGACGAAGCGCTGCTCACCGGCATACTCCACCGACTGGGCGGGGATCAGGGTGAGCTGCTGGGCGGGCAGCGCCAACTCCACATTGAGCAACATGCCCGGGCGCAACTGGCCGTTGCCATTGGGGATTATCACCCGCGCCTTGATGTTCTGGGTATCGTTGGAGACGCGGCTATCGAGGGTGGTCAGGGTGCCGTTGAATTGCTGATCCGGCCAGGCAGTACTGGTAGCGGTGACCGCCATGCCCGGTCGCAGCAGGGAGAGGTAACGCTCGGGCACCGCCAGATCGAGGCGCAGCTTGTCGAGTTCATCGAGATGCAGCAAGGTATCGCCGCTGTTGACCAGCGCCCCTTCGCTCAAGTCAATCAGGCTCACGGTACCGGCAAAGGGTGCCTGCAAGGTGCGTAGGGAGAGCTCGTAACGGGCCGCATCGAGGCGCGCCTGCACCTGGGCCACGGTGGCCTCCTGCCCTTCCAGCTCGGATTGGGTCACAGCGCCACGGGCCACCAGCTTGCGCATATCCCCCAGCTTGCGGTTCTCGTCGCGCAGACTGGCGCTCTGCTCGGCCAGCTCCGCCTGTTGTTTGCCCGCATCCAGCGCGATCAGGGTCTCCCCCTTCGTCACGCTCTGACCCGACTGCACCGCAATCTTGACGATGCGACCGGTCACTTCGGGGCTGATGATGACGGAGCGATTGGCTGCCAGCTTGCCCACCAGCTTGAGGGTCGGCTCGGCCAGACTCTGCTTGACGGTTTGAGTGCGGATATTGACCTGTCTGGTCGGTGCTTTGGCGGCGGGTTCGCTGTGACGCAGCGCCCAGACGCCGGCAACCACGATTAGAAGAAGGCCCAAGCCGAGCCAGATACGCATTTTCATCGAACGATCCATGAAGAGTGAGGAAGAAAAACCTGATTGGGGCCATTTTAGCCCCAGACTATGCCGTGACTATGTATAAATGTGACAAAACGTAACAGGAAGGGGGCAAGATCACTCCATTGGGCACGGTTCGATTCTTTTCCCACCCTCTTCGCTTACACTCACGACACTCTCTTTTCCATGTCCGATCGTTGCCTATGCCCAATGTGTCAGCCACCCCTTTTCTCACCCGCCTGACCTGGCTGCTGTTTGCTCTGGTCATCCTGCTGGTTGGTCTGACCCTGCGGCAAAGCCTGAAACAGATAGAACGCCTCTACCAAAGCGATACCCTCAACAGCGCCATCTACCTGCGGGATCAGTTCAAGCAGATTGAGGTCTTTCTGGAGGCGATGCGCGGTCAGGCCGAGGAGCGACTGCGCAGCGACCCCCAGTCGGTGCTGACCCGCCAACTCTATGGCCACATCGAGGCTCTGCCGGATGGACTGGCGCTGGACACGCTCCCCGCAAACCTGCCCGCAGGGCTGGCAGGCAACCTCACCGGTACGGGGCCACTGCCGCCACCGGGCAGCGAGCGGGAGGCGCGCATGCATCTGGCCCTGAGCCTATCCCCCCTGCTGGCCACCGCCAGCGAACACCTGGCCAAGGAGATCGCCTGGGTCTACTTCATCGGGGTGGACAACTTTATCTACCTCTACCCCTGGCAGCCCTCCAGCCGGTTTCGCTTCTACCCCGCCCTTTACCAGAAGTACTTCTGGCAAGATGCGCTGACGACCCGCACGCCGGACAAGGGAACGGTTCTCTCCCGCCCTTACGAAGACTTTCTCGGACTCGGCACCATGATCACCATGTCGCAACCCCTCTACAAGGACGGCACCCTGGTGGGGATGATCAGCATGGATGTGCTGCTCGCCCGCCTGCAACAGCAGCTCAATCAGCTGACGCCGGCGTTGGGGGAGTATCTGCTGCTCAATCAGTATCATCAGGTGCTGGCCAGCAGTGCGCGCCAACCGGTGATCCCGCAGGACCCCGCGCCCACCGGTGAGTACCGCTGGCGACAGGGGCGATTGCAACTGACGATGGCGATCCCCGATACCCCCTTGCGACTGGTACACAGCGTCACCCTGCTACCGCTGGCGTGGGCCATGCTCTGCCAATCCGCACCGACCCTGCTCGCCATCCTCTTTATGCTGCTGGCGGCCCTCTCCAACCTGAGGTCCCACCGTCTCAACCTGCGACTCAACTACCTCTCCTGTCACGATGCCCTCACCGGTGCCTTCAATCGCCACTATCTGGAGCGCCTGGAGCAGGGGGGCGAGCTGGCGCGACTGCAAGCCGGGATCCTGATGTTCGATGCGGATCACTTCAAACGGGTCAACGACACCTTCGGCCATGCCGTTGGCGATATGGTGCTGATCCGGCTGGTGCAGCTCTGCCAGCAGCAGATCGGTCCGTCGGACAAATTGATCCGCTGGGGTGGCGAGGAGTTTCTGCTGCTGATTGGCCACAGTGATGCCTCCCGACTCGGCGAGCTGGCAGAGCAAATCCGACTCGCCGTAGCCGATCATCACTGGGCCGCCATCGAGCCCGGGCTGGTGGTCACCATCAGCCTCGGCTACCACCCCCACGAGGCGGGCATCCCGCTCCATGAGGCTGTGCGCCGTGCCGATGTGGCGCTCTATCAGGCCAAAGCCAACGGGCGCAACCGCAGCGAAAGATGGCAGGGTGACGCATCCGGACTTGCGGAGTAAGCTGGTCGCTCCAACCCCTTTTTGGAGGAACGTCGTGCCACGTAAACCCCGCGTAGGGCTCGCTCTCGGGAGCGGTGCCGCCAGAGGATGGGCCCATATCGGCGTCATCCGCGCCCTTGAACGACTGGGCATCAAGCCCGACCTCATCGCCGGCTGCTCCATCGGCAGCTTTGTTGGCGCCGCCTATGCCGCCGGTGAGCTGGACCGCCTGGAGTCATGGGTGCGCGGCTTTACCCGCCTGCAGGTGGTCAGCCTGCTCGACCCGGCCCTCTCCGGCGGTCTGTTTCGTGGCGAGAAGGTGTTTGGCCTCGCCGCCAACCACCTGGGCAATCCTGAGCTGGAGAGCCTGCCCATCCCCTTCGCCTGTGTCGCCACCGAACTCGATACCGGCCGCGAAATCTGGCTGCAACAGGGGCCGCTGCGCCAGTCGGTACGCGCCTCCTGTGGCATGCCGGGGATCCTCACGCCGACCCGGGTCAACGACCGCTGGCTGGTCGATGGCGCCGTGGTCAATCCGGTGCCCATCTCGCTGGCCCGCGCCATGGGGGCAGAGGTGGTGATCGCCGTCAACCTCAACACCGACTTGCACCAACCCTGGACCGACGAGCCGGATCAACCTGGCAGCATGGGCCTGCTCAGCCAGTGGCTCAATCGCGGTGAATCCGCGCCAGCCACCCCGGGTCTGTGGAGCGTGATGAGTGGCTCCATCAACATCATGCAGGAGCGCATTACCCGCGCCCGGATGGCGGGCGATCCGCCGGAAATCCAGCTCTGCCCGCGCCTTGGCAGCTTCTCCATCATGGATTTTCATCGCGCCAGCGACGCCATCAACGAGGGGGAAGCCTGCGTCGAGCGCAACCTCGATCAACTCAAGGATGAACTGTCTCGTCTTGGCTTGTTGTAACTCCGCCATCTTTGCCGACACCAACAAAAAGAGCGCTTTGCGGCGCTCTTTTGCTATGACAAAACCCTCGGCTTAGAACAGCCCCAGCCCCTTGAGCATCACGATCAGGATCAGCAGCGGTGAGACATAGCGGATGATGAAGAACAGTGGCTTGAGAATGGGCAGAACCAGCTCGCCGCCATTGGTCAGGGCATCGCGCATCTTCTCCTCGCCCCATACCCAGCCCACAAACAGGCAGAGGAAGATACCGCCGAGCGGCATCAGGATGTTGGAGGAGAGGTAGTCGAACAGATCGAAGAAGGTCTTGCCCGCAATCTGCACATCCGCCATGGCGCTGTTGGAGAGCGCGCAGGTGGAACCGACCGCACCCAGCACCAGCAGGTTGATCAGGGTCGCCTTGGGGCGGCTCATCTTGAAGCGCTCGGAGAGCACCGAGACCGGCACTTCCAGAATGGAGAGCATGGCGCCGGTGGCCGCGATGGCCGACAGCACGAAGAAGAGCACCATGAAAACATGGCCAAACGGGATGCTGGCAAACACCGCCGGAATGGTGATGAACAGCAGCGACGGGCCGGCTGTCGGCTCGAACCCGAAGGCAAACACCGCCGGGAAGATGGCGATACCGGCCAGCATGGAGACGAACAGGTCGGCGCACATCACCCGAAACGCGGTGAGCGGAATGTTCTGGTCATCACGGAAGTAGCTGCCGTAGGTCATCATGCAACCCATGCCGATGGAGAGCTTGAAGAAGGCCAGCCCCATGGCGGTCAGCACCACGGCGCCGGTGATCTTGGAGAAATCTGGCGAGAAGAGGAAGGAGAGACCTTCGCTCGCCCCCGGCAACGTCAGACTGCGGATACCGATCACCAGCAGCAGGATAAAGAGCACCGGCATCAGCTTCTTGGTGACCGCTTCGATCCCCTTGGAAACCCCCATCAGCAGGATGCCGCCCATCAGGGCCAGCACCAGCCACTGCCACAGCAGGCTCTGCAGCGGGTTGCTGATCAGCGCGCCAAACGCAGCGCCGGTGACCTCGGGATCGGTGGAGAGAATGGAGCCATCGATCGCCTTGAAGATATAGGCAAACACCCAGGCCGCGACTTCCGAGTAGAAAGACATGATCAGGAAGGCCGCCAGCACCCCCATCACCGCAATCAGCCACCAGGGTTGCCCTTTCGGAGCGAGATTGCTCAGGGTGGTCACCGCATCGGTTTTGCTTTTGCGGCCCAGCATGATCTCGGAAATCATAACCGGCAAACCGACCAGCAGGGTGGCGATCACATAGACCAGCAGAAAGCCGGCACCACCGTTTTCACCGGTCAGGTAGGGGAATTTCCAGATATTGCCGAGGCCGACGGCTGAACCAAGGGTGGCGGCAAGGACGCCGAACTTACTGGTAAAGCCGTCGCGGGCCTTGGGGGGTGTTTGACTCATGCTTGTCTCACTTATTTCGCATCATGCGAGATGAACCGGATTTTGAGGGTCGGAATTTTCTGAGGTTTATGGTGGTTTGCCAAGATGTTTTGAGCAAAAGCCCTATATAGAGCACAGATAAGAAAAAAGCGGCAACCAGGGCTCTGATTTGCAGGCAAAAAAATACCGCCCGAAGGCGGCATTTCTATTCATATCGATGATCACACCTTGGCGAGATCATCCGGTCCAATCTGGCCGATTTCAGCGACTTTTTTGTCTGCCAGCAGCCAGAGGGTGAACTTGTGCAGATCCGGGTGGTGCGCCAGGGCAACCAAGAAGGCGCCCCCAACTTCACGATAGCCCAGCTCGTAGTTTTTCAGTGTGGTGGGAGGAACACCGAGCAAATCTGCAAACTTCGGACGGCTTAAACCGACCGCTTCACGGATCTGACGGATCTTCTTGCCAACAGTGACGATATTTGAATTCATAATGTTCCATACTCCGTTCGGCGGATTTACTCCGCCTTTATTTTTCGCGACGACTCGTAGTCAAGTGTATCAGTTTTGTACGGACTCGTTATGGTCGAGCCTCTATCTTTATGAGCGCCTTTCGGCGACAACCCTTACTTTCATCGGGGATGGTAATCGCTCAGCCGTCTCAGGTAAACAGTCTCGAAAAGAAACCTTTATTGTTGCCGCCAGAATAACTCGTATAATTCGCCCGCTACCCAATAAGAGGAATAAGTATGGCGTTTCCCGGCATTATCTCTCGCCTGCACCCCGTTTCCAGCCCTGCAGAACTGGCGCAACAGCGCCTGCAAGGTGAACAATATCGCGCCGAAGCATTCTGGCTTCCGGCATCGATGCACAGCCATGCCAGCGAGATCCTGGCCGCCCTGCCGGACAGCTGCAGCCTGTTTCTTGAACAGGAAGCTGCGGGCCTGGCCCTGCGCAGCCACGACGGCACCCTGCATAACAATGAACAGCTTATCACGGTAAATGGTCAGGCTATTGCTCTGGCAACTACCCCGGGTGATGGTGGTCTGGTACCCGAATCCGGCTTGTGCAAGATGGCTGACTGGCTGGACGCCGGACACCGCCATTTCATCTGTTCAGCTGCGGTTCAGCCTGTGGCGCGGGCCATCCTCAATATCTGGCCACTTGACCCCTATTTGGCCCGACATTTCTTGATGACATTTACCCCCCTGTTGGAGCATGCAACCGAGGCAGATTACCTCGCGGTCTTTGCTGCCAGAGCAAATCCTGCCAACCCGCATTCCGACTGGGTTCAGGCCTATATGAAACTTGAAAAGAAACTGCACAGGGCCTATCTGGATCACTAATTAATCTGGATAAACAGCCATTTAACGACACGACACAATTTGCCATAAGGCTCATTTGTGAGCTTGATCATGTTTTAAAATCGGCATAGAGTGCGCCTCGTCATCGGAATGACATCAGTTGCCTGGCAGTGGTTTCTCACGCATTGCGTGCCATGCCAGCGCACTCGACACACCAGGAGAGTGTGCAACCCGGTTTTGCCGGGTCATCTGCCAGACTCGACGCCAGCCGTACGGCGGAGCCTGCAGCTTACATAAATTAAAAAGTGTGAAGCACGTGAATAACGTGCGATCTCAACGAGGATTTTTTTATGATGAAAATGGCTCCTTCCATGATCGCCATCGCCATGGCTGCTCTGGGTGCTACCGCTGCTCACGCCGCTGACGACATCTACTTCGGTGCCGGTGTCGGTGCTGCTCACTTCAACGGTCTGAACAAGATAGAAAGCACCAACGTAGGTCAAGAAGATGCAGCTGCAGCCAACGCCTTCGTTGGTTACAACTTCACCGAAAACTTCGGTACCGAATTCGGTTACCAGTATGCCGGTCGTGGTAACACCGACGGCAACCGTTACGAAAACCAGGGTGCCACCCTGTCCGGTATCGCTCGTCTGCCGGTTGGCAACGACTTCTCCCTGTTCGCTGAAGGCGGCGCCTACTGGGCTCACACCGACGGTCTGGGTGTAAGCGACACTAAAGTTTCCCCGCTGGCCGGTGCCGGTGTGACTTACAAAGTAAGTGACGCGCTGGATCTGCAAGCTCGCTACCGCTACATGTGGGACGTGGCTGACCTGCACGCCGACAACGGTGACCGTTACAAGTCCAACCAGAGCGTTGCTACTCTGGAAGCGGTATACCACCCGTTCCGTACTTCCTACGTAGCTCCGGTAGCTGCTCCGGTTGTTGAAGAAGCCCCTGCTCCTGCTCCGCAAGTGGTAGAGAAGAACTTCGCCCTGAACTCAGATGTGCTGTTTGCCTTCGGCAAAGACACCCTGAAGCCGGAAGGCGTTGCAGCCCTGAACGGTCTGTATCAGCAAATCGTTGAATTCCAGCCGAAAGATGGCAACGCTGTTGTTGTTGGTTACACCGACCGTATCGGTTCCGACGCTTACAACCAGAAGCTGTCTGAAGCCCGTGCCCGTACCGTTGCCAACTTCCTGGTGAGCAAAGGTATGGCTGCCAGCAAGGTTGCCATCGAAGGTCGTGGCGAAGCCAACCCGGTTACCGGCACCAAGTGCAACGGCGTAACCGCTAAAGCTCAACTGATCTCCTGCCTGGCTCCGGATCGTCGCGTAGAAGTTCGCGTATCTGGCGTACAAGAAGTTCAGCAATAATCTGACCTCGTTCAGATAGTGCGAAAAAAAGGGATGCTGCGGCATCCCTTTTTGTTTGTTTCATTCTCGCTTGCATCCCTCAGTTCCCCCTCCCTGCGCTTGCCTGCCCCGCCCCGAAAGCATAAAGTAGTTGCGCCTGTAAGGTATTGGATAAGCACTAAAAAGCGCTTCTTGTCCGGTCTGTTGTCCATGACGCCACTGCATCATGAGAGTCCAAAGCCTTCGCTATCCACTTTGCTGGCGATTTTTCGCAGCAATAAAAACAAGTGCATTGCCCGACCCGGGCTAATACAACGAGGATAAACCGATGAAACTCAAAATGGCTCCTACCCTGATTGCACTGGCGCTGGCCGCCGCTGGCACCACAGCACAAGCCGCCGATGACTGGTACACCGGTATCGGTGCTGGCTGGGCCTATGCCCACAATCTGGATGATTTTGGCAAAGACACTGACAAAGACGCCACCGCACTGAGTCTGTTCGGCGGTTACAACTTCAACGACTACTACTCAGCCGAACTGGGCTACCTCTACGCCGGTAAAGCGGGCGTTGACGGCAGCGATTTCAAGACCCAGGGTGCAACCCTCTCCGGTATCGCCCGTCTGCCGCTGGGCGACATCTTCTCGGTGTTTGCTGAAGGTGGTGCCTACTTCAATCACGTCAACGGCAATGGCAACAGCGACAACGGCACCGCGCCGCTGGCCGGTCTGGGCCTGACCGCCAAGATCTCCGACCTGATCGATGTGCAAGCCCGCTACCGCTATCTCTGGAATCTGGGTGACGAGCAGAAAACCTGGGAGAGCGACATGAGCGTCGCGACCCTGGAGCTGGTGATGCACCCGAACCGCACCTCTTATGTTGCCCCGGTTGCCGCCCCTGCCCCTGAGCCGGTTCCCGAGCCGGTACTGGTCGACAAGAACTTCGCCCTGAGCTCTGACGTGCTGTTTGCCTTTGGCAAATCCACCCTCAAGCCAGAAGGTGTCGCAGCGCTCAACACCCTGTATCAGCAGATCGTTGATGTTCAGCCGAAAGATGGCAGCGCCGTGGTCGTCGGTTACACCGACCGTATCGGTTCTGATGCCTACAACCAGAAACTCTCCGAAGCACGCGCTCGTACCGTGGCGGACTTCCTGGTTGGCAAAGGTCTGCCGGCAGGAAAAGTTGCCATCGAAGGTCGCGGTGAAGCCAATCCGGTCACCGGTACCCAGTGCAACAGCGTCAAGGGCAAGGCTCAGCTGATCTCCTGCCTGGCCCCGGATCGTCGCGTCGAAGTACGTGTCATCGGCGTGCAGCAAGTCACACAGTAATCCTGCAGTCCGACATAACAAGGAGGCCACCTGGCCTCCTTTTTTTGGCTCTTTTGTCACTCACCGCAAACCACCTTCCTCCTTCCCGCATCGTTTCAGTGACATGGGTTCACTTATTGCCACTATCCATACCTCCCGGGTGGTTAAAAACAGCCCGTCACCTATAAATAAGTGTGGGGTTTTACTAACAAAAATCCCCACTACACCAAACATCGACGAGGATACGCGATGAACATAAGAGTAAAACCTGTGTGGATTGCACTGGCATTGGCGAGCACAGGCGCACAAGCGGTACCGGTTCACGACTGGTATGCCGGGGTCGGCGGTGGCTGGGCCATTGCGCACGATTTGAATGACTTCAGTCAGGATGTCAGCAAGGATGCGACTGCGCTCTCCCTGTTTGGCGGCTACAACTTCACAGAAAATCTGGGAGCCGAGATTGGCTATCTCTCCACCGGAGACTGGGATATCAGCGGCCATGACTTCAACAGCAAGGGGGCAACCCTGTCAGTGATTGGCCGCTTGCCGCTCAGCGAGATGTTCTCGGTCTTTGCCGAGGGCGGTGGCTATATCTATCACGTCGAATCAGTCAACGGCGGGGACGACAACCTGGCACCGCTGGCAGGCCTGGGCCTGACGGCGCGGCTCCATGACTGGGTCGATCTGCAGGCGCGCTACCGCTACATAGTGCGCGTTGGCGATGATCCGGATAACGGCAAAGCCAACAGCGGTACCCAGCGCTGGGTCAGCGACGTCAGCACCGCCACCCTGGAGCTGGTGATCCACCCCAATCGCAGCCAACCCGCAGCAGCGGCCCCCACCCCGGCACCGGTCGTGGTCCCCCCGCCACCCGTTGAACCGGAAGTGGTCGATCAGACCTTCAACCTCAGTTCCGATGTGTTGTTCGCCTTTGGCAAAGCAGATCTCAAGCAGGAGGGGATGAGCGCGCTGGACGATCTCTACCAGCAGATCGTCGACGTGCAACCCAAGGATGGCAGTGCCGTCGTGATGGGTTATACCGACCGTATCGGCTCGGATGCCAACAACCAGACGCTGTCCGAGGCGCGGGCAAAAACAGTCGCCGACTTCCTGATCGGCAAGGGGCTGCCTGCCGACAAGGTGAGCATTCAGGGCAATGGCGAGAGCAACCCGGTCACCGGCAACCAGTGTGATGCCATCAAGGCCAAAGCCGCACTGATCGACTGCCTTGGACCTGATCGCCGGGTAGAAGTGCGCGTCACCGGCGTACAGGGCGCCAGCGAGTAGTTCATCTTGAGGCGATAACCATGTCAGACGTGCAGTAAAAAGGGATGCTTGCGCATCCCTTTTGCTTTGCTGTGGTATTCACGCCCCGTCCAATCAGAACGAGGTACGGCGGTAGCGGCGATATTCCGGATGCCAGAAGTTGGCCTCGATCGCCTGCTCAATCACCTCGTCCGGGGTCTGTACCGCCTTGCCCTGCAGCATGGCGGTCTTGGCCACCATCTTGGCGATGTAGCGGGAAACCTGATGGATATCCGCCAGATCCGGCAGCAATGAGCCCTCTTCCCCTTTCACCAGCGGTGAACATTCCGCCAGCGCGCGGCTGGCTGACATCAGCATGGCGTCGGTCACCCGGGTGGCGCCGGAGGCGATAACGCCAAGGCCAATCCCCGGGAAGATGAAGGAGTTGTTGCACTGGGCGATGACATAACGCTTGCCCTTGTGCTCCACCGGCGCAAACGGACTGCCAGTGGCCACCAGCGCCTGACCGTCGGTCCAGCGGATGAGGTCAGCCGGCGTCGCCTCGACCCGGGAGGTGGGGTTGGAGAGCGGGAAGATGATAGGGCGGGCACAGTGCTTGTGCATGGTCTTGACCACCTCTTCGGTGAACAGACCCGGCTGGCCGGAGACCCCGATCAGGATGTCCGGACGACCGTGCTCCATCACCTCCAGCAGGGATATATTGTCCCCCACCGGCCAGTCTTTGATCCGCTCCACCGGCTGGGAGAGACGGCGCTGGAAGTCGAGCTGGTTGGGGATCTTGTCGGTGATAAGACCGAAACGGTCCACCATAAAGACCCGGCCACGAGCCTGTGCATCGGTCAGCCCTTCGGCCTTCATCTGCGCCACGATCTGCTCGGCAATGCCGCAGCCCGCGCTGCCCGCGCCGAGGAAGGCGACTCGCTTCTCGGAAAGTTTGGCGCCGGAGGCCTTGCAGGCGGCGATCAGGCTGCCCAGGGTCACCGCCGCAGTGCCCTGAATATCGTCGTTGAAGCAGCAGAGCTCATTCTTGTAGCGGTTAAGCAGCGGCATGGCGTTGTTCTGGGCGAAATCTTCGAACTGCAGCAGGATGTCTGGCCAGCGGCGCTTGACCGCCTGAATGAAGGCATCGACGAACTCCGCATACTCTTCACCGGAGATACGCGGATTGCGCCAGCCCATGTAGAAGGGGTCATTCAGCAGTTGCTGGTTGTTGGTGCCGACATCCAGTACCACCGGCAGGCAGTAAGCCGGCGAGATGCCGCCACAGGCGGTATAGAGCGACAGCTTGCCGATGGGAATGCCCATGCCGCCGATCCCCTGATCGCCCAGACCCAGGATCCGCTCGCCATCGGTCACCACGATCACCTTGACGTTCTGCTTGGTGGCGTTTTGCAGCATGTCATCGATCCTGTCCTTGTCCGGATAGGAGATAAACAGGCCACGAGCGCGGCGATAGATGTTGGAAAACTCTTCACACGCCTTGCCCACGGTCGGGGTATAGATGACCGGCAGCATCTCGGTCAGGTGGTTGTGCAGCAGACGGTAGAACAGTGTCTCGTTGGTATCCTGGATGTTGCGCAGATAGATGTGCTTGTCCATGTCGTTGCCAAACGCCATGAACTGGCGATAGGCGCGCTCGGCCTGCTCTTCGATGGTCTCGATATTCTGGGGCAGCAAGCCTTCGAGGTTGAAGTTGCTGCGCTCTTCGCTGGTGAAGGCGCTGCCCTTGTTGAGCAAGGGGGTCTCCAGCAGGGCGGGACCGGCGTAGGGAATGTAGAGGGGACGTTTCGGGTTATTATCTTCAAACATGGATCTTGGTACCTAAACGGTTAGCTAGACGCAGGAACCCGCCGATCCTAGGGGCTTGTGTCATTAATTTCAAAGAGTTTGCATATCCGTTGCAAAAGGTTTGCGACCGAGTCGACGAAATGCCCCCGGGGTCTGACCAGTCAGACGACGAAAGCGGTTGGCAAAGTTGGCGCCATCGCTGTAACCGACCCGGGCCGCCAGCTCGCCAAGTGGCCAGTTGGTATAGAGCAGCAGCTGGCGCGCCTTGTTCATTCTGAGCTCGGTTACCTTGGCCATGGGCCCCATGCCAAACGCCTGCTGACAGAGCCGGTGCAGATGGGGCACGGAGCAGGCCATCTGTTCGGCCAGCAGGGCGACACTCCAGGGTTCGTCCAGGCGCGCCTCCACCCGGCGAAACAGCGCCTGCAATCTGAGTTCAGGGGTGCCGCGCACCTCCCCTTGCAGGGTGCGCTCCAGCAGCGCCAGCAACAGGCTGAGCAGTTGGGGCTGCAGCGGGGAGCGAACCCCCTCCCCCTGCATCAGGCTGAGCAGGTGGTAGAGCTGATCGCCACCATCCCCTTGCCAGATACGGTGACCGAGGCGGTGCAGATGCTGCCAGCGCGGCACATCATCGAGCAAAATCCAGCTGATCTGCCAGCGCTCACCAATCAGCTTGAGACCGCCGGGCACGGCGGCGGGCAGGAAAATCAGCGACCCGGCCGGAATGGCTTGCTCCCCCTCGTCGGTGAGCAGCGCTCCCCCTTCGTCATGACTCACCATCAGGATGTGAAACTCGGGGCGATTGCGGCGGATCAGGTAGTGATCGCGGATCTTGGAAAGCCCGCTAAGGAAGATCCCCGCCTCACCGAGCAGGGGCAGCCCTTCACGTCCCAGCATCTGCTCTTCACAGGCTGGTGCTATCTCCAGACACTCGCTGGCAAATGGCATAACACCTCAACAGGATAGTTTTGCACAAGAAAACCGAGAGGCACTCACAGTGATGACGCCCCGACATGCCCCTATCATACCCATGACAAACCTTGCTTTTCTCAAACCCGGTTAACACTAATGAATTATTGGCAAGCGATTTTAAAACAAACCACCGATCGCGAGTTCATGACCCGACTGTGGCGGCTGGCCCTGCCTGTCTCGCTGCAGTCCATGATGTTCTCCCTGCTCGGCCTCATCGATATCATGATGGTGAGCCAGCTTGGCACCACGGCAGTGGCGGCGGTCGGCTTGGGTAACCGGGTCTTCTTTTTCAATCTGCTGGTGATAGCGGGCCTCGCGGGCGGGGTCTCGGTATTGGCAGCACAGTACTTCGGGCGCGGCGAGATGGCCGGGGTTCGCCGCTCCCTGGCACTGGCAATAGTGGGCGCCCTGCTGGTCACCCTGCCCTTTGCCTTCATCTATGTGTTATCACCGGGTAGCGTGCTGGGTTTTGCCAGCGAGGATCCGGCACTGCGCGCCCTCGCCGACCAGTTTTTGATGATCACCGGCGCCACCATCCTCTGCACCGCCATCGTGGTGCCGCTGGAGTCAGCCCTGCGCTCGGTCGGCAATGCCGCCGCACCAACCCGCATCGGCATTATCGCCATCATCGCCAACGTCATCCTCAACTACGCCCTCATCTTCGGTCACTTCGGCTGCGAGGCGATGGGCGTAGCCGGCTCGGCCTGGGGCACCACCATTTCACGGCTGTTGCAAACGACCCTGCTGCTGATCTACGTGAGACGCTACGAGGCGCGCCTGATCCCGCGAAAAAATGACTGGCTGGCCGCCTTCAAACGCAAGGAGGTGGTGCGCTTTACCCTGATCGCCCTGCCACTGCTGTTCCATGACGGGCTCTGGGCCTTCGGCATGCTGATTTACGGCTTTCTCTACGCCCATCTGGGCACCGATTCGCTGGCCATCATGACCACCCTCGGCACCCTGGAGAGCATCCTCATCTCCCTCTTCTTCGGGCTGGCGGTGGCCTGCTCGACCCTGCTCGGTCACCGACTCGGGGCCGAGGAGTACGAGGTAGCCTGGCAACACTCCCAGCTGTTTCTGCTGCTGGCACCGATTGGCGCACTGCTGGTGGGGATTGCGGTCTGGCTGCTGCAAGCCAACCTGCTGCAATGGGTCGGCAACCTGCCCCCCGAGCTGATGACAGAGGCGGGACAGGTGCTCGGCATCATGTGTCTGGGGATGCTGCTCAAGGTGTTCAACATGGTGGGGATCATCGGGGTGCTGCGCTCCGGCGGCGATGTGAACTACAGCATCTTCATCGATATCGTCGGCATGTGGTGCATCGGCATCCCGCTCGCCTGGGTGGCCGTTACTGTGCTCGGCTGGCCCCTCTCCTGGGTGGTGGCGGTGGTGCTGCTGGAGGAGTTCAGCAAGATGCTGCTGGTGCAGCGCCGCATTCGCCAGCGCCGCTGGCTGAAGAATCTGGTGATCGGATAAACAGCCACAAATCGGGGTCATATCAATGACAGAAAAACCCTGTTTGCAGTATGCTGGGCGCCTCTTCAATCAGAGGCAGGGATCCACGGTTTCCCTGTCCAGTAGTCGTTTAAGGAGACGAGCATGCAACCACAAAAAGAGCTGATCACCGAGACTGCCCTGCTTGAGATGGCCAACAAGATCATCAAGAGCCACGAAGACTTCATCCACGGTATGCGCGCCGATTCGGTGGAGCAGAAGGGGGATATTCTGGTGTTCAAGGGGGAGTTTTTCCTGGCCGAAGATGGCACCCCGACCGGCAAGACCATGGCGGTCTTCAACATGTTCAAGTTGCTGGCCCAGCAGCTCTCCGGCAAGTACAAGCTGGCCTGATTTCACCAGCACCTTGCCAACACGATGCCGCCCTCAGGCGGCATCTGTTTTTGCGCTGTTCTGCCCCTCGACCACCACGCAGTTGCGTCCCGCCATCTTGGCCTGATAGAGACACTCGTCGGCGCGGTTGATCAGAATATCGATGGTGTCTCCGGCACGGGCCATGGCAATGCCGATACTCACCGTCACCTCCAGCAGTTCATCCGAGGTGGGGCTCTTCACCAGCCGCGCCTCGACCGCAATGCGCAGCCGTTCCGCCACCCGGCTCACCTGCACCGGATCACCGCAGTTGTGCATCAGGATGGCAAACTCTTCGCCGCCATAACGCCCCAGCACCATGTCAGGCTCCAGCTGCTCGCCCAGGGTGGTAGCCACCTCCTTGAGCACCGCATCCCCCGCCAGATGGCCGTAAATATCGTTGATCCGCTTGAAGCGATCGAGATCCAGCAACATCACCGCAAAGGGCTTCTTTTTGGCTTTCAGCTTCTCTCTGGCCTGCTCCAGCTGCTTCATCAGCAAGCGGCGGTTCATCATGCCGGTCAGCTCGTCGGTAGTGGATTCCCGATAGAGCCGCAGCAGCATGTTGAGCTGGCCGCACTGCACCCAGCAGCTGGCCATGGTAAACATGCCGAGCACCCACACCTGATTCAGGGTGGCCTGACTCCAGATGGTCTGGCCCACCAACAGCCAGTGGCCCAGCAGCATGGTCACCAGCACCACACCCGCCAGTTGCAAACCGAGGGAGAGGGGGATGGGGAAGATGGCAAACAGGGTGATCAGCAGATAGGGAAAGGCCACGTAACCCGCCTGCAGCTCCTGCTCTGCGCCAAAGCTGTGCAGGCAGAAGAGGGAGAAGAGCATCATCACGGCCATCAGGTAGCCAAGGGCCAGCTTCATCCGTTCCCGTTTGAAATGAATAAGATAAGAGAGCGGAATGAGCGGCGACAACGCCAGGGTGCAGAAGATCCTGGCCAGGAACAGCTGCTCGAAATGGATGGCGGGCAAGGTGACCCAATCCACCACCGCCCAGGCCGGCAAACCGATCATCAACAGACAGGTAAGCAGGCGCAAACGCACCGTCATAAATCCCATGCGGGTACGAGTAAAGTCTTCGGAGTGAACCTTGGCACTCCAGAACTCCGCCAATTTCAGCACCAGAATCTCCACACAACTACAGAGGGCTCATTCTACACCGAGGCGGGGGGGGGCAAGGGGAAATTAAACCGTGAGACAGGTCACACAAACCGACAGATGATAATCGCCGCGCGCAAACGTTTCAACCCATCAAAAAATAAACCTTTTTTCGCATAATTAGCGCTGGTCAGCGCCATTTCAATCACTACAATAGCGCCCAATTTTCTCCCCCCTCCCCACACAATTCGAGGTACTTATGGAACAGGCTGCTGCCACACGCATCACCCCGGAGGCACATCCCCCCAGGCGAGCCCATAGCGAACTGGTCTACGGCATAGACGATGTACCGCCCCTGCCCCAGACCCTGTTCGCCGCCTTGCAGCATATGCTCGCCATGTTTGTCGCCATCATTACCCCGCCCCTGATTATCGCCAATGCCCTCGGCCTCCCTGCCGCCGACACCCGTTATATCGTATCCATGTCGCTGGTCATGTCCGGCATCGCCTCCTTCATCCAGACCCGCCGCTTCGGCCCCATCGGCTCCGGCCTGCTCTCGGTACAGGGCACCAGCTTCAACTTCCTCGGCCCCATCATCGCCTCCGGTCTCGCCCTCAAACAGGCGGCCATGCCCACCGAGGATCTGCTGGGCACCCTGTTCGGCACCATGCTGGCCGCCGCTCTGACCATAGTTGTGATGAGCCGCTTCCTCCATCTGGTGAAACGGATCATCACCCCGCTGGTGACCGGTATCGTGGTACTGCTGATCGGCCTGACCCTGATCAAGGTGGGGCTGATCAGCATGGGCGGCGGCTATGCGGCCCTCTCTGATGGCAGCTTCGCCAGCCACACCAACCTCTTCCTCTCACTGCTGGTGCTCGGCCTTATCGTGTTGCTGCAGCGCAGTCGTAACCCCTGGCTGCGCCTCTCCGCCATCATGATCGCCATGCTGGCGGGCTATGCCGTGGCGCTGCTGCTGGGCAAAGTAAGCGCCCCCACCTTCGATGGCCCGCTGCTGATGGTGCCCATTCCGCTCCACTACGGGCTCGGCTTTGACTGGCAGCTGTTCGTGCCGCTCGCCATCATCTTCGTGGTGACGGCGCTCGAAGCGATCGGCGACATGACCGCCACCTCTGATATCTCCGGCGAGCCGCTGGAAGGGTCTGTCTATATGGCGCGGATCAAGGGCGGCGTGCTGGCCGATGGCGCCAACTCCATGCTGGCGGCGGTCTTCTCCACCTTCCCCATGTCCACCTTCGCCCAGAATAACGGCGTTATTCAGCTGACCGGAGTGGCCAGCCGCCATGTCGGCCTCTTTATCGCCGCCATGCTGGCGCTGCTCGGCCTGTTCCCGGCGGTCGCCAGTCTGGTACAGCAGATCCCCGAACCCGTGCTGGGCGGCGCCACCATCGTGATGTTCGGCACCATCGCCGCCGCCGGGGTGCGCATCATCGCCCGCGAGGAGCTGGATCGCCGCGCCCTGATGATCCTGGCGGTATCGCTCGCCATGGGACTGGGGGTCGCACAGGTGCCGGAGGTACTGCAACACCTGCCGGAGCTGGCCAGAAGCGTGCTCTCCTACGGCGTCGCCACCGGTGGCATCACCGCCATCGTGATGAACCTGCTGCTACCAAAGCGCGAAGTGCATCACTCCTGAGACATCGCCCACCGCTAGCAAACCCAAGCCCCGCACTGCGGGGCTTTACCTTGCCAGTCGCCACAGGTAGTGTGCTGGGCAGCCTTTTTTGAGGATGCCGCCATGCCCTACCGCCTGCTCTCCCCCCTCCCCGATACCGCTTCACCCGCACAGATCCTGGCACAAGAGCAGCACTGGCTGCGCGACTGTGCCCATGACGGCCAGCCCCGCGCTCACCTCTGGCAGGCGCCCCAATGCCTGATTGTCACCCGCAAGGATACCCGCCTCCCCCATTACGAAGCCGCCTGCCAGCAACTTGCCGCTGAAGGTTGGCCGGTGCATGTGCGCGACAGCGGCGGCACCGCCGTGCCCCACGGTGCGGGCATTCTCAACCTCTCCTTGCTATTGCCCCGCACCACCACAGATCTGGCCCACTACTACCGGCTGCTGGGCGAGCCGCTGCTGAGCCTGTTGGCGGAATACGGTCTTGAGGGAAGCTATGACTTCGTGCCCGGCTCTTTTTGCGATGGTCAGTACAATCTGGTGATTGGGGGACGCAAGATCACCGGCACCGCCCAGCGCTGGCTGGCGCCGGGGCAGGATCACCAGGGCGCGGTGCTGGCGCAAGCCATGCTGCTGGTAGCGGGTGATGTGGATGAGGGAACCAGGATGGCGAGCCGCTTCTACGAACTGGCGGGCGGCGAACTGCGCTTTATGACGGGAACCTCCACCACACTGGCAAGCTGCATCGATTGGCGCGGTGGCGACGAGGCGTTGGTGGACAAGGTGCGAGCACGTCTGGAGAGCCTGCTGAGCGAGGGGCAGTCCCCCTCACCCTGACCCTCTCCCGGAGGGAGAGGGAACACGCCCGCCCATGGAAATAGCGCCGCGCACAAAAAAGCCACGACCCGAGTCGTGGCTTGTTCTTTTCAAGTGGAGCGTGAAACGGGCGGAGGCGTTCAGGCCGTCTGCGGCTCGGGCTCTGACTCCGTATCGCAGTCGCGGCCAAAGTAGGCGCGGGTCTCGGCGATCACCACATGGCGCAGGCCAATCAGGCCGATGAGGTTGGGCACCGCCATCAGACCGTTGACGATATCCGCCAGCAACCAAATCATATCCAGATGGAGGAAGGCGCCGCTCGCCACCAGAGCCAGATAGATGAGGCGGTAGGGCTTGATCGCCTTCACCCCGAACAGGTACTCGGTGCAGCGCTCGCCATAGTAGTTCCAGCCAAGGATGGTGGTAAAGGCGAAGAACAGCAGGCCAATGCTCACCAGATACTGGCCAATATGGGCATCCAGTCCTTGCGCAAAGGCGGCACTGGTCATGGCTGCACCGCTCAAGTCGCCACCCCACACCCCGGTCACCACCAGGGTCAGGCCGGTCATGGTGCAGATGATGATGGTGTCGATGAAGGTGCCGGTCATGGAGACCAGCCCCTGCTCCACGCAGGAATCGGTCTTGGCCGCCGCCGCCGCGATGGGCGCAGAGCCCAGCCCCGACTCGTTGGAGAAGACCCCGCGTGCCACCCCGGACTGAATGGCCAGCATGATGCTGGCGCCGACAAAGCCGCCGGTCGCCGCATGGCCGCTAAAGGCACTCTCGATCACCAGCATGACGGCATCGGGCAGAGCGCTGGCGTTGTTCACCAGCACGCCGAGACAGGCGACGATGTAGAAGATGGCCATGAAGGGCACTACCTTGCTCGACACGCTGGAGATGGACTGGATCCCCCCCAGGGTCACCAGCGCCACGATCAGGGTCAGCACCACGGCGGTCGCTTCACGGGGCACCGAGAAGGAGAGGCTCATGGCGTCAGAGATGGCATTGACCTGCGGGAAGGTACCGATGCCGAAGAAGGCCACGCCGATACCAAACAGGGCAAACAGCTTGGCGAGCGGTTTGGAACCGAGCCCCTTCTCCAGATAGTACATGGGGCCACCAGCCATCTGGCCGTTGGCATCCTGCTCGCGGTATTTGACCGCCAGCAGGCACTCGGCGTACTTGGTGGCCATGCCGAACAGCGCCGCCATCCACATCCAGAACAGGGCACCGGGACCGCCCAGCTTGATGGCAGTGGCAACCCCGACGATGTTGCCGGTACCAATGGTGGCAGAGAGGGCGGTGCAGAGGGCACCGAAGCTGGAGACATCCCCCTGCTTGCCATGGCCCTGATCGCGACCAAAGACCAGACGCAGAGCGAGCGGCAAGCGCACGACCTGAAGCAGACCCAGACGCAGGGTGAGATAGATACCGGTCCCGACCAGCAGGATCAGCAGGGGCGGACCCCAGATAAAACTATCGATGGCGGTTAACGCCGATTGAATTGATGACATGCATCCTCCTTAAAAAACAAAGATTAAGGAGGAGAAGGATGATCTTCCCATAGGTGTCGCGATCGGCCAGAGGCGATCGGATGCAGGCCAAGAACGTGTTCACACTCTTACTGCGAGGCCGTGATCAAGGCTCATGCGCTGCTCGGAAGCCTCATGTATTTACATACACTCCGGTTCCTGCGCTGCACTTTACCTTGCTGACGACCTCTCGTTACAGATCGTGAACAGTTCCAAGCTCAGGTACAACCATCCCATCCCCTCTGTCCTTTTGCCTGAGAGTTTCCGGCGCCAGCCTGCCCTTACGGGTAGTCATGGTGCCTTGCTCCTTCGGCGCCCGATTTAACGGGTCTCTCCAGAGTATCGTCCAGTAGCAGTCCACACCGGTTGCCCGGTACCTGAAAGATTCACTTCTTCGGTGGATGGTCCCCCATCGCTCTCCTGCTACCTTCATCCGAACTAGTTTGGATTAGGAAGCTGGCATGTTAATCCAAAAAATGTGAGCTGTCTCGCACTTGGCCATCCCTGTTTGTACTTTTTTTGTTGCCACCGGAACATTGGCAAGGATGTTAAATGTTAGTTAACTATCAACAAGTTAGGCGCTCGTAGATGACATGCGGCCCAAACGGAAAAGTGCCGGATAGAGAACAGTGCTCCCTCTCGTTTCGCCAAGAAAATCTTGCCAACATATTCAATCAAAATGCTTGCACACAGAATCAATAAGCCGATAATCCGGCGCATAACCAAGCACTTTGCCATCAATTTATGCACTGTGTTCGGTTGGTCCCACCGGACCGCTCGCCTGACCCGGCCGTCGCCGGTTCAATCGCATATGGCTTGGGCATATCACGCCCCCTAAGGATGACCAAAAGAGAATGAACGAGACCCTGGTTGCAAAAGATGTGGTCGCACAAGATTACCGTCAGCTGGTTGAACAATTCGGCTCCCCCCTGCTGCTGCTCGACAAGGCAGCCGTCCGCAAACAGTATCGGGCGCTGGCCGCCGCCCTGCCCGATGTACGATTGCACTATGCACTCAAGCCCCTGCCCCACGAGGCAGTGGTCTCTGTCTTGAAGGAAGAGGGGGCCTGTTTCGATCTGGCCACCAATGGCGAAGTGGATCTGGTGCGCAGTCAGGGGGTTCGCCCGGGACGTTGCATTCATACCCATCCCATCAAGCGCGACAGCGATATCCGTTATGCGCTGGAGTTCGGATGCACCGTGTTTGTCTACGACAACCCGCTGGAGCTTGAGAAGTTCATTCCCTACAAGGACGAAGTGAAACTGCTGCTGCGGGTCAGCTTCCCGAACCCCGAGACCAAGGTCGATCTCTCCAAGAAGTTCGGCTGCACTCCGGAGCAGGCGCTGCCGCTGCTGCAACTGGCCCACGCCAAGGGGATCAAGGTGATGGGGCTGTCGTTCCACGTCGGCTCCCAGGTGCCCCACGCCCGTCGCCATGTGCAGGCCATCGACGCCTGCCGCGAGATCATGGAGCAGGCCTGGGCGCTTGGGCTCAAGCCCTGGGTGCTGGATATCGGCGGCGGTTTCCCGGTCGACTATGAGGGGGGCGAGTTCGACATCGACGGCTTCTGCGCGCCGATCCGCGAGGCGCTGGCCAAGCTGCCCGCCACCGTGCAGAAGATTGCCGAACCGGGCCGCTTTATCAGCGCACCGGCCATGACCTCGGTCGCCAGCGTGATGGGCAAGGCCCACCGTGGCGACAAGATCTGGTACTACCTGGATGACGGCCTCTACGGCAGCTACAACGGCCAGCTCTATGACCACGTCACCTATCCGGTGAGCACGCCCTATGCCAGCGGCGAGCAGCATAACTCGGTGCTCTCCGGCCCGACCTGCGACAGCGTGGACGTGATCCGCGAAGGGATCATGCTGCCGGATCTGGCTATCGGCGAGCTGGTGGTAGGCAAGGTGATGGGTGCCTACACCTGGGCCTCGGCCTCCACCTTCAACTTCTTCCCCAAGGCGAGCATCCTCATTCTGGACAGCAGCCAGAAGGGGCAAAAGCTGGTGGCAGTAGCCTGACGGCCAACAGGCTCACCGAGCAAAAACAAGAGGGGGAAGCTTAAGCTTCCCCCTCTCTCATTTCACCAACGCCAATCAGATAAACTGGCTGGTCAGCAACCAACCGGTATAGGCGACGAAGCAGGCCAGCAGCACGCCCCCTTCCAGCCGGTTGATCCGCCCCTGCCCCTTGCGACCCAGACACATCACCAGCAGCAACAGGGTGAGCCCCATCATGATGCTCCAGTCACGGGTAAGTACCTCGGACGCCACGTCAAGCGGGTGAATGGCTGCCGCAATCCCCACCACCGCCAGAGTATTGAACAGGTTGGAGCCGATCACGTTGCCGAGCGCCAGATCATGCTCGTTCTTGCGAATGGCGATCAGCGATGACGCCAGCTCAGGCAGCGAGGTCCCGACCGCCACTATGGTGAGGCCAATCACCAGATCGCTGATGCCGAGCGCCTGAGCGATAGTCACCGCCCCCCACACCAGCAAGCGGGATGCACCGATCAGCAACACCAGCCCGACAACCAACCAGATAATGGCGCTCTTGAGGGACATCCCCTCGCTTTCGATATCCTCGGCGGTCTCGCTATCCAGCGCATCTCCCTTGCCATTCATGCCAGCCCAGATGGACCAGCCCATCAGGGCAACGAAAACGACGCCGAGAATAGCCGCATCCATCCGGCCCAGATGACCATCCATCAGCAGGGCGCCGGAGAGCAGGGTAATGCCGAGCAGTATCGGGATCTCCTTGCGCACCACCTGAGAGGCCACCGCGATAGGGCTGATAAGAGCCGTCAGACCCAGGATCAGCGCAATGTTGGTGATGTTGGAGCCATAGGCATTGCCGAGCGCCAAGCCGGGATTGCCCTGGGAGGCCGCCAGCGCCGAGACCACCATCTCCGGGGCAGAGGTGCCAAACCCGATGATCACCATGCCGATCAGCAGCGGCGGCATCCCCGCATAACGGGCGGTGGCAGCGGCACCATCGACAAACTTGTCAGCACTCCAGACCAGCAGCGCCAGTCCGGCAATCAGGGCAACAAAAGCCAGGGTCATAGGATCTTCATCTCTTCGTCAGCAAACAGGAGCGCCAGCAAACCCTGCCGGCACCATGGGAAAGTGGCGCCCAGTGTAGCGATGCCATTTCCCAATTCAAGGGGAAATCAAACCGTGATTAACATTTCACAACGCGGCCAGCAGGCTCGCCGCATCGGAGACCTCGAACTTGCCGGGGGCCTCCACAAACAGCTGCTCTACCACACCATCGTTGGCGATCAAGGCAAAGCGCTGGGCACGGATGCCGCCAAAGGCGCCGGTATCCTTGGCAAGACCCAACGCCTGGCTCCAGCTGCCATCACCATCCGCCAGCATGGTGATGGCCTCGGCATTCTGGGCCGTCTGCCAGGCCCGCATCACAAAGGCGTCGTTGACCGACAGACAACAGATAGCATCCACCCCTTTGGCCATGAACTGATCGGCCAGCACCACGTAACCGGGCAGATGGGCATTGGAGCAGGTGGGAGTAAAAGCGCCAGGCACCGCAAACAGCACCACTTTTTTACCGGCGAACAGCGTGTGGCTATCCCGCTGCTGCTTGCCCTCCGGGGTAATAAAGGTAAATTCGCCCGCAGGCAGGGGGTGTCCGACAGCAATCATGGCTTCTAATCCTGAGTCGTGGTGGAAAGTCGCCAGTTTAACCCGATGTGATGAGCCATCCCAACCGGAACCGTGAGCCGGATCACCGATGGCGGACGGGCATTTTCCGCTCGGGCAGACTACTCTTGAGCAGGTTTCACGGCGCCAGGAGGCCCCATGCAACACTACTACGATGGTCTGGAAATTCGTCCCCCCGCCCTGCGCGAACAGCAGCAACTGGACCAGCTCAATCATCAGCTTACCCATGTCAGTCAATACTGCGCCGGTTACTCCAGCGCCTATCGCCAATGTCACCTCGAGGATCTGGCAGAGCTGGCCACCCTGCCGCTGCTCGACACCACAGAGCTGTTTGCTGCCCAGCAGGCTCACCCCCCCTTTGCCGGTCTCACCGGCCGTCCGGCCAGTCAGGCGCTGCGGGTCTTCTCCTGTCCGGGCCAGCTGGCCATCCCCGAGTATGCCGGGGCAGACTGGTGGGGCGCCGCTCGGGCCCTGTTTGCCGCCGGTTTCAAGGCGGGGGAAGTGATGCTCAACGGCCACGACTACCACACCGGCCCCACCGCCTTTATCTTTGATAACGGCGCCCGCCAGCTGGGCGCCCCCGTGGTGCCCTGCGGGCCACACGATACCCAGCGCCAGCTGGAGGCGCTGCTGCGCTATCAACCTACCGGCTACGTCGGTCCGCTGGTAACCCTGCTCGACCTGCTGGAAGCGGCCGAGGCGGCGGAGATCCCCACCGACTCGCTGCGCCGCGCCCTGCTGTGCGAAGCCACCCATCCCGAAACCGCACCACTGCGCGCCGTTCACGGCATTGCGGCCCTCAACTGTCTGGTGTGGCAGGATGTGGGGGTGGTGGCCTACGAGAGTCAGCCCGGTCAGGGTTTTATCGTCAACGAGAGCTGCATCGTCGAAATCATCGATCCCGCCAGCGGCAACCCAGTGAGCGGCGATGAAACGGGCCAGCTAGTGGTGACCCGGCTCGATCTGGAGTATCCATTGTTGCGGCTGGTCACCGACTGGCAAGGTCACTGGCTCGCCAAGCACAGCGCGTGCGGACGCACCAACCGGCGCCTCAAGCTGGTGTAGCCACCTAGACAGATGCACAAATGTACAAATGCAAACGGGCAGCCATCAGGCTGCCCGTTTTGTCTCTGGCGAGAAAAATGTCTGACGCTTGTCAGCGCCTCGCCTGCCAGGTGGCGATGGCGAGCAGGGAGTCGGGGGTAAATTCGCTGGCGCGCTCGGCAATCTCGGCAAGGCTCATCCAGTGTACCGCGCTCACCTCTTCGGCCTGCAGCTGCAGCGGCCCCTGATAGCGGCAACTGAAGAGACCGCCCCAGACCCGATAGCCCTCCCCTTCGGCATAAAAACTGCCAAAGCCCTGCAGGGGGACATCGGCAATACCCAGCTCCTCGGCCAGCTCGCGGCGGGCGGAGGGCTCCATCTCCTCACCGGTCGTGACCACACCACCGGCGCAGGCATCCAGCATGCCGGGGCAGAAATCCTTGCTGAGGGTGCGCCGCTGCACCAGGATCCGATCCGCGTCGTCGAGCACCAGAATATAGCTGGCGCGATGGCAGAGATTCTCCCGCCGCACCTTGGCTCGCTCGGCCACGCCAATCACCCGGTTATTCCCGTCCACCACATCAACCCATTCCACGCACAGGCCCTTTCGTTTGTTCCATTCAAGCCCGCAGTATATCGGTGCTGTTCGTTGTCATGGCACTACTTTTTCTGCCGGGGCGGCCCTTTTTATGGTGCCCTTCACCAGAATGAGGATTCATGCAAATCTTTATAAACCGTCATCTCGGTGTCATCGACCGACACCATAGTGTGCCCTGTCCCGGCAATCAGGAAACTTGTGATGAAGGTGTTCAAGCAGTTATCCCCACGACAGATCGCTCGCTACATCAAGAGCTTTCACCGAGGCTATTTTGCCATCGAGTCGC
The DNA here is from genome assembly GCF_001921245.1 of Aeromonas sp. YN13HZO-058. Lineage (NCBI taxonomy): Bacteria > Pseudomonadati > Pseudomonadota > Gammaproteobacteria > Aeromonadales > Aeromonadaceae > Aeromonas > Aeromonas sp. YN13HZO-058. The sequence continues at coordinate 84,048 of NZ_MQSY01000052.1, forward strand.
TGGGGACATTTGAATTCAACGCAGGCAGGATCAGCCTCCATGGCCTGACCTGCCGCCAGCGGCTGAGGCTGGCCCGCCAGATCAATCAGGCCGTCAGCCAGCTTCGTCACAGCGACCCCCTGCCGGACATGTGAGCCAAAGGGTCTTGCCCTACTGTCTGTTGTGCATCCATGCTTTGCCCGCCGGTTAGTCGCCGCGCGGGCCGTTTTCGATGTCGGTAATGATGCCGTTGCGCACCGTCACGAAGCGCATGAACTCGTTCTTGCCAAAGTTGTAGGTCCAGCGTTCGCCATATTTGACCTGCACCAGGTTGCCAAACTGGTTCTCCTCGTTGCGGTTGAGCTCTTCGCGCAGCATGGGCTCACCGCACTTGAGCAGCATCTCGGCGGTGGTGTCGCCCTCGGTAATAAGCGCATTCTTGCAGCGCATGGCATCGGCACTGGCCGGAATGCTCAGCAGCAACAGGGCCAGCCCCGCTACCTTATTCATCTTCTTGCTCATCGGGTTCTCCTTCTCCGGTCGCATGAGTCGCAGTATGCCTGTTCCCGTTGCTGAAAAAACCAGTCAATGGCGCAAAAGAGTCGCCATTTTCTGCTCCACAGCCCGCTGGCTGCGACACATGCTGGCTATCGCATCGCACCAAAAACAAACGGCGACCCGAGGGTCGCCGTTTGCATCAAGCCAGCAGGATCACAGGATGTCCAGCAGCTCGACTTCAAATACCAGTGCAGAGTAAGGCGGGATAGAGCCCGCGCCACGGGCACCGTAGGCCAGATCGTGGGGGATGTAGAGCTTCCACTTGGAACCAACCGGCATCATCTGCAGTGCTTCAACCCAACCAGCGATCACGCCGGTCACCGGGAACTCGGCCGGCTGGCCGCGAGCGACTGAGCTGTCGAATACACCACCGTGGGTGAAGGTACCGTGGTAGTGCACGCGAACGGACTGACCGGCTACCGGAACGGCACCGTTGCCTTCGACCAGCACTTCGTACTGCAGACCGGAATCAGTCACCTTCACGTCGTCGCGCTTGGCATTGTCAGCCAGGAAGGCTTCGCCGTCAGCAGCTGCGGCTTTGGCAACGGCTTCTTGCTCTTCTTGCATACGTGCAGTGATCACCTGGAAGGCATCATTGATATCGTCACGGCTGACCGCGAACTCCAGACCATTCAGGGCATCTGCCAGGCCTTGTTGCAGGGCCGGGATATCCAGACCGGCGAAAGCTTGCTGCGCCAGCTGATCACCCATGTTGCGGCCGATGCCATAGCTGGCCTTCTGTTCGATAGAGTCGTATTGGGACATTGAGATGTTGCTCCAGATCCATGTAGTAAAGAGGCGGGATAATATCAGACTTTTGGCCGGGGTGCTGCCGGAGGCCCCCCTGATTTCCCCGTCAGTGGGAGGAACTTCACACAAGAAGCGGATGAACGCCGCCCAACGGCGGCGAACTGCTTAACCGCGATCCAGCAAGGCTCTGACAGCTGCGACCTTGGCGCCATCGGTGATATTGACCCGGCCATCGTCCGAGGTGCCCATGTTGACGCCATACGGAGGGACACCATGCCACCGAGCTGCGTTCCTCACGCCTTGTCGAGCAAAGCACGCACCGCGGCCACCTTGGCACCCTCGGTGATATTGACCCGACCGTCGTCCGAGGTGCCCATATTGACGCCATGCGGCACCATGCCACCGCGCCAGCCCATGCCGGACATATGCACTTCGCTCACTCCGGTGAACTCGATGATGGTGCGCACGTTGTCGGCATTGACCCCGGCGCCCGGCATCAGGCTGGCACGGCCCGCCAACACCTGATGCATCTCCTGCAGGGTTTCGAGCCCGGCCAGCGCAGTGGCCGCATGACCGGAACTCAGAATGCGCTCGCAACCGGCAGCGACTATGGTCTCCAGATCGAGGCGCCAGTCGGAGGAGAGATCGATTGCGCGATGGAAGGTGACCCCCAACGGGCCAGCAGCATCCACCAGCTGTTTGAGCTTGGCGGCAGGCACCCGCCCCTCCTCATCCAGCAAACCGACCACCACCCCTTGCAGGCCCGCAGCGCGCGCCGCGGCGATATCCAGCAGCATCATCTCGAACTCGCCGTCGTTGAAGCAAAAATCTCCGGCGCGCGGGCGGATCATGGCGTACACCGGCACAGTGGCGTGGCGGGCAGCCAGTTGCATAAAGCCATAGGAGGGGGTCAGGCCACCCAGACCCAATGCAGAGCAGAGCTCGATGCGATCCGCCCCGGATTGCTGGGCGGTGAAGAGGGATTCCAGGTTGTCGATACAGATTTCAAGACGGGTCATGAGGACTCCTTTATCGGGGAGATCAGACCCCACATCTGATCTCATAGATTGAGCAAGGCTGCGCCGCGCACACCACCGGCGCCGCCGAAGCGGGCCTGACGGATCTCGGGCAGGGCGACCCCGGGCAGCAAGTGACCGGGCAGACGCAGCGGCAACTGTTCATAGAGGGCGGGCAATTCACTCAGGCCGCCCCCCAACACCACCACCTCGGGATCAATCACCGAAATGGCGGTAGCAAGCCCGGCGGCCATGATCTCCAGCCAGCAGTCGACGGTCTCGACTGCGTGGGGCTCATGGGCCTCGAAGCGTCCCACAATCTGGTGACCCGTGGCGCGCTGGCCATGGAAATGGTGATAGAGACGCTCCAGACCGGTGCCGGAGGCATAGGTTTCAAAACAGACCAGACGGCCGCAGCCGCAACGGGGACGGGGCAACTCGGGGTACTTCATCAGCATGGTCGCGGGCAAGGGGTAGTGACCAATCTCGCCAGCCAGCCAGTTACGCCCCTGAATAAGCTTGCCCGCCAGATAGACGGCGCCGCCGATACCGGTGCCGATGGTGACACCGAGCGCACTGCCTGCGCCGTCGGCGGCGCCCTGATGCACTTCGGACCAGAGGAAGCAGTTGGCGTCGTTATCCACCTTAACCGGCCGTTCCAGCAGCTCGGCCAGATCGGCGCCCAGATGGCGACCATTGATGGAGGGCAGGTTGGCCGCCACTATGCTGTGATCGTGGCTGTTGATGACGCCGGGAAAACCGATACCGACCGAGCCCCGTGCGCCGAAGCGGGCATCTGCCTGTTCGACCCGGGCGCGGATCAACTGCTGCAACCCCTCGTAATCGTTGCCGGGGGTGCTCATGCGCTCCTCATGGCAGAGGTTCAATGCACCGTCATAGACCGCGAAGGCGATCTTGGTACCACCGATATCAAAGCCGTAATACATGCCCGCACTCCCTTGTCAGCCCGTGTTTATTCCACTCTGTTCTGGGAGGACATTGTATTAATTCGCAAAAAAAATAAAGTGACCGGAGGCGAAAAACGGGAGAGTGATCAGAGCAAACGGCTCATTTGTCGCTGCAGGCAGGGCTGCCCGAGGCTAATCAGGGTGCGCTCCTCGCCGTCAAAGACGAAGCCGCGGCGCAGGTAAAACCCCTCGCCAATGTGGTTGCCATCGAGCAGCCACAATTTGACGCTATGGCAACCGGCGCGGCGCATCTGCATCGCCACCGCCTGCCACAGCCGTTTGCCATAGCCTTGTCGCCAGTGATCAGGATGGAGATAAAACGCGCGGATCAGGGCGCTGCTCTGCCCCGCTTCCTGCTGGGGTTGCCAGTAGAGCAGGCCAATTACTACCTCGTCGAGACAGAGCAGCATGGGCCTTGGGCCTGGCTCGGCCAGACGGCTCTGCCAGATCTGCAGATGGGCGGTGACATCGAGCTGCTCCAGCATGTCGGCGCCGAGCACCTGGCCATAGGCAGCGAGCCAGCTGGCTCGCTGCATCACCGTCATGGCGGCGGCATCGTCGCTGCGCGCCATGCGCAGGCTTATGCCTTGCATTGGGGCACCAGACCGTTGGCGCGGGCCTTCTCATAGAGCGGCAGCACTTGCGCCTGCTGCGCCTGCAACTCGGCGATCCGGTTCTCGTTGCTCGGGTGGGTGGAGAGCAGTTGCGGCGGGGTGTTGCCACCGGCGGCGGCACTCATGTTCTGCCACAGGGGAACGGCTTCGGCCGGATTGAAACCGGCGCGCGCCATCAGCTCAAGTCCGAGCCGATCCGCTTCGCTCTCCTGAGTACGGCCGTAGGGCAACATCACCCCCACCTCAACCCCGAGGCCAAGGGCGGCCATGGTGGCGCCGCGATACTCGCTGGTGCCCATGGCGATGTCGGCGGCCGCCAGACCGATACCTGCCAGCTGACTGCGAGAGAGTCGCTCGTTGGAGTGCTGGGCCAGCACGTGGGTCAGCTCGTGGCCGATGACGGTCGCCAGCTGATCCTGATTCTTGGCCACCTTGAGCAGACCGCTGTAGACCCCGATCTTGCCACCGGGCAGGGCGAAGGCGTTGACCTGTTTGGAGTCAAACACCACCACTTCCCAACTGGTGATGCCATAGCTGGTCGGCACCTGGGCGGTTACCGCCTTGGCGACACAAGAGACATAGCCGTTGAGTTTGGCATCCTTGCTCACCTTCTCCTGCTTCTTCATCTGCTCGAAGGAGTCGGCGCCCAGCTGGCTCATCTGCTGGGGAGAGTAGAGCAGCATCTGGCTGCGGCCGGTCGGTGACTGGGCGCAGGCGACCAGCAGGGAACTGCAGAGGGCTACCAGGCCAAACTTGGTGAGAGACGCAATCATGAAGGGATCCTTTGCCGTGACGTTGCCCTATTCTCGGAAATGCCGCCCTGCGACGCAAGGGAGCCAGCGCCCGGCTGGCGGAAAAATATCCATCCTGCGCTATTAACAAAACGGACAGCCGCCAAAAACAAAACGAGCCCGCTTGGGCTCGTTTTATCAGGGCATACTGACTGCAGGCAGTTATATGATTCCCAGCTTTTTCAGGTCAGCCTGTACTACCTTGGCCGGCACCGGCACGTAGCCATCTTTGGCAACGATGCTTTGACCCGCTTTGGAGAGCATCATCTTGACGAACTCTTGCTCCATCGGGGAGAGCGGCTTGTTCGGATGCTTGTTCACGTAAACGTACAGGAAGCGCGACAGCGGATACTTGCCGGTGATGGCGTTGTCGGCATTGGCTTCGATGAAGGTCTTGCCATCCTTGGAGAGCGGAACGGCACGCACGCCGGAGGTGACATAACCGATACCGGAGTAGCCGATGCCGTTCAGGGAGGCAGAGACCGACTGCACCACGGAGGCAGAGCCCGGCTGCTCGTTCACGCCGCTCTTGAAGTCGCCGTTACACAGGGCGTGTTCCTTGAAGTAACCGTAAGTACCGGATACGGAGTTGCGACCGAACAGTTGCAGATCCTTAGCGGACCAGTTGCCGTCCAGACCCAGATCAGACCACTTGGTGGCCGCCTTGGCTTCGCCGCACTTGAGGGTGCTGGAGAAGATGGCATCGATCTGCGGCATGGTCAGCCCCTTGATGGGGTTGTCCTTGTTGACGAACACCGCCAGCGCATCGACTGCAACGCGAATGGCAGTCGGCTTGTAGCCGTAACGCTTCTCGAATGCTTCCTCTTCACCGGCCTTCATGGCGCGGCTCATCGGACCAAACTGGGCAACACCTTCGGTCAGGGCTGTCGGCGCGGTAGAAGAACCGGCGGCCTGGATCTGCACGTTGACGTTGGGGTACATGCGCTTAAATTCTTCGGCCCACAGGGTCATCATGTTGGCCAGAGTGTCCGAGCCGACAGAGGACAGGTTGCCCGAAATGCCGCTGGTCGGGGTGTAATCTGGCAGATTCTTGTCAAGGCCATAAGCCAGGGTGCTGGCGGAAAACAGAGTCGCTGCGGTAAATCCGATTACACCAGCCAGTTTGTTGAGTTTCATCCAATCTCTCCAAGGTTGCAGAACGCAGTCCATAAACACGGTGTTAACTTTGCTCAACGCCGATCTCGCCGACCAGTTTGTTGAGTTACATTCCATGCCCTCACCACTGTGGCAAAAGGTCATCGTCAATTGGCAGTCCGTTACTTTGGCCGTCGCTCGGTGGCGTTATCTGGTCAAAGTTACCGAAGGTCCGTTCTTAAGACGGCGCCAGTATCTGACCTGGCAGTGACAAATTTATGGATTTAATGTGACACTTTAATGACATGGCGAGGCGATGGACCAAATGAAAAGAGGGCCGCTGTCGCCGCCCTCTCTCCTTCGCTAACCCATTGCCATAAAAGACTATTTAATCACCACCATGCGGGCTGGAATGAGAAAGCTGAAACGGCTGCCAAGGCCAACCCGGCTCTCGATATCGAGCTGGCAGTCGTGATGACTGAGAGCGTGCTTGACGATGGCAAGGCCGAGTCCTGAACCGCCGGTATGGCGGGAACGGGCCTTGTCGACCCGATAGAACCGCTCGGTGAGCCGCGCCAGATGCTCGGGGGCAATCCCCTCACCCTCGTCGCTCACGGCAAACAGCGCCATCGCCCCCTGCTTGCGCCACTCCACGCTGATCTTGCGCCCCGCCGGGGTGTAGTGGATGGCGTTGTAGACCAGATTGGAAACCGCACTGCGCAGCTGCTCCTGATCCCCGCGCACCAGAAGATTGGGCTGTACCATGAATTCGATCTGGTGGGCCCGCTCGCCCGAGAGTGCCCGCGCCTCCTGCTCCAGCAGCCCCAGCATGGCGGGCATGTCCACCAGATGGGAGAGATCCACCGAGGGGGCCGCCTCGATACGGGACAGGGTGAGCAGCTGATTGACCAGATTATCCATGCGGATGGTCTGCTCCATCATCACCCGATGCGCCTTGGCCCACATGGCAGGCGGTGGCGGCTCTTCGGTCATCTCCAGATAGCCCTTGAGCACGGTCAGCGGGGTGCGCAGCTCGTGGGAAACGTTGGAGACAAAGTGTTTGCGGGTCTTCTCGAGACTGCGCAGGCGGGTGACATCCCGCACCACCAGCATCGCCTGATCCGAGGCGTAGGGCATGATGCGAAACTCGAGAAACTTCTCCTCGTTGACCGGGGAGCTCATCTCCAGCGGCTCGTCATACGCCCCCTTGCCCAGATAGGCGTTAAAGGCCGGATTGCGAATGAGGTTGCCGATATGCTGACCGGCATCTTCCGGCCAGCGAAAACCAAGCAACTGCTCCGCCAACCGGTTGCACCAGAGGATGCTGCCATCGGTGCGAAACACCACGGCGGCATCGGGCAGCGCCTCGGCCCCCTCCCGAAAGCGGCGGATCAGCCCCGCCAGCTCGCGGCGGCGGGCCCGGTGACGCTGCTGCAACTTGTAGATACCGTTGAAGATGTACTCCCAGCTGCCACTGCCGCTGGGGGGCACCAGGCTGCGATCGTGCCACAGCCAGTCCGACAGCCGCTTCTGGAAGCGATAGTGCCAGCCCAGATGACACACGGCAGCCACCAACAGGCAGAGGGGGAGATGATCAATCAGCCAACCGAACAGAGCGAAAGGCAAATAGAAAAACGCCATCCGCCACAACTGTCGCCGCCAGGCGTAAGGTTGCAACATAACTGCCTCTAGAGACGGGTTGAGAAGCGGTATCCGGCTCCACGCACCGTCTGGATCAATCTGTCGTGCCCTGTCTCTTCGATCGCCTTGCGCAGGCGACGAATATGCACATCCACGGTTCTGTCCTCGACGTACACATTGGTACCCCAGACATTGTTGAGCAACTGTTCACGGCTGTAGACCCGCTCGGGGTGGGTCATGAAGAAGTGCAGCAGCTTGAATTCGGTCGGCCCCATGTCGAGCGCCTTCTCTTCGGCACTGACCCGGTGGGAGACAGGATCGAGTTTCAGCCCCTGCACCTCGATCACCTCGTCCACCGAGGTGGGCGACACGCGGCGCATCACCGCATGGAGGCGAGCGGTCAGCTCCTTGGGCGAGAACGGCTTGGTGATGTAGTCGTCGGCACCGGCCTCCAGACCACGCACCTTGTCCTCCTCTTCACCGCGGGCGGTGAGCATCACCACCGGGATCTGGCGCGTTACCTCATCCTGCTTGAGCTGCTTGATAAACTGGATGCCACTGCCGCCCGGCATCATCCAGTCCAGCACGATGAGTTCGGGGTAGGGTTCGCGCACCTTCGCCAGTCCATCGGCGTAATCTTCCGCTTCAATCGTCTCATATCCCTTCTGCTCCAGCACGAAGCAGAGCATTTCGCGGATCGGTGCTTCGTCCTCGACCACCAGAATTCGCTTAGCCATTCCCTTCTCTCTCCTCTGTGAAGATGGGTGCGCCAATTATTAGAACTTTCTGTGACACTTTTATGACTTTATGACAGGCGGGATGATAAACGTTTTCAGATTCAGTTGGCAGCAGCGCGTTGCAGCAAGTCCCAGCGGTTGCCACTGATATCCTCGAACACCACAACGGTGCCGTAAGGCTCGTCGCGGGGCTGTTCACAAAAATGGACGCCGTACGCCTGCATGCGCTGGTAATCCCCCCAGAAGTCATCGGTCTCGAGAAACAGGAACACCCGACCGCCGCCCTGCTGGCCGATGGCGGCCTGCTGCTGCGCATTGGCCGCTTGTGCCAGCAGCAGCGCGGAACCGGGGGCACCTTTGGGGGCAACCCGCACCCAGCGCTTGCCCGGTTTGCCCGGTTCATCGAGCCGGGTATCTTCCAAGAGCGCGAAGCCAAGTCCCTCGGTAAAAAAGCGAATGGCCTGATCGTAATCGGCGACCAGCAGGGTCAATGCACCTATGTGTTGTGACATGGCAGAAAACTCCTCAATAGTTGGATCAACAGGGCGCCTGCAGGCGCCCTCATCATTTTGAATCACAGCTCCCTTTTGCTCCCGAGCTGCTGGCGGTAACGCTGGGGGGAACAACCCAGCTCCCGGTTGAACATGGCGATAAAGGCCGAGGTGGAGCCATAACCGAGCCGCCAGCTGATCTCCTGAATGGGCAGGTCGCCCTTGAGCCAGGCCAGCGCCTTGAGCAGCCGCAACCGCGCCCGCCACTGACCAAAGTTCATCCCCAGCTCCCGCAGGCAGCGGCGTGCCAGGGTGCGCTCGGTGGTATGAAGTTGCCCGGCCCACTGGGCCAGGGTGCGGGGATCAGCCGGGTCATGATGCAGCACCGCCAGCATGGGGGCCAGCAGCTTGTCCTGACTCATCGGCAGGTAGCTCTCCTGACAGCGGGTACGTGCCAGTCGCGCCACCAGTAGTTCGGCCTGCCGTTGATCCCACTCATCCATCATATGGCCTACCCGCCGTTCGCAAAAATCGCTCAGCAGGGCGCGGATCAGCGGGGTCATCAGCAGCAATCTCGGCTCTGGCGGCAATCTGGCCGACCACTCGTGGCTGACGTAGATCGAGGTGTAGTCGAGGGCCTGTTCGTTGTAGGCGGTGTGGTCGAGATCCGCTGGCACCCAGATCAGGTAGTCGGCGGGCGCCACCAGCCGCTGCGCCCCCAGCTCCACCTCCATTACCCCCAGGCTGATCATGCTGAGCTGCCCCCAGGGATGGGAGTGAAGCGAGGTGATGCTGTCGGCTCGCAACTGCTGATAACGAAAATAGAGCGGATTGGGGGCTGGCAGCTCGCTATCGGTGGAATGGTAGTGGTGAGCCACCATGACAGGTTGTCCTTTCTGCGGGATTATCTGTCTTTTTTACGCTACTTGCCAATAGAAAGACAAGGGTAGACTTGCCAGCCTGACAATAAGGAGCCTCTGATGCGAATCTTTTCCCCCCTGCTCTTTCCGCTGATGGCGGTGCTGATCTGGGCCACCAATACCGTGGTCTCCAAGGCAGCGGCCAGCGTACTCGACCCGGCGGCCATCTCCTTCTATCGCTGGGTCATTGCCGCGCTGGCACTGACTCCCTTCTGCCTGCCCCAGTTGTGGCGCCGCCGCAGCGAGATCCGCCCCTGGTTTGGCAAGCTGCTGGTGCTGGCGGCACTGGGCATGGTGCTGTTCCAGTGTCTGGCCTATTACGCCGCCCACAGTACCTCGGCCACCAACATGGGGGTGATCGGCTCGCTGATCCCGATGCTGACCCTGCTGCTCGGCGCCATCTTCTTCGCTCAGCGTCCCGGCAAACAGGCGCTGGCGGGCATGAGCATCTCGCTGTTCGGAGTGTTCTGGCTGCTGAGCAAGGGCCAACCGCTGGCGCTGCTGCAGAACGGCATCAACCCCGGTGATGGCATGATGCTGCTGGGCTCTGTCAGCTATGCCCTCTACGGGCTGCTGATCCGCCGCTGGCAACTGCCGTTCGGCCCCTGGCTCAACCTCTACATGCAGATCCTGCTGGCAGTCTTGCTGCTGGTGCCAGTTGCGCTGAGTGCCGATTCGCTGGCGGTACCCGCCGAAGGGTGGGGGCTGGTGCTGTTTGCCGGGCTGGCGTCGTCCCTGCTGGCAGCCTACTGCTGGATGCGCGGCCTCGCCTGCATGGGGGCCGAGCGCACCTCGGTCTTTATGAACCTGCTGCCACTCTGTACGGCGCTGATCGCCGTCATCAGTCTGGGGGAGCCGATCCACGGCTATCACCTGCTGGGCGGGGGTCTCATCCTGGGCGGGGTGATGGCCTCCCAACTGAAGAGGCGTGCGCCGGTGGCCGAACGGGAAGCCGCGTGAGAACGGACAACGTCCAGAAACAACAAGGGAGCCGCTGGCTCCCTTGTTGTTTTCACGTGCATGTAGGCATCAACCTGAGGCTCACCCCACCCGGCGCCAGCGATAGCGCCGCTCCGGTCGCCCCCGCTGACCGTAGTTGAGATCCACATCCACCCGGTCTTCCGACTCCAGATACTCCAGATAGCGGCGCGCCGTGGTACGACTGAGCGACAACCGCAGCGCCACCGTGTCGGTGGAGAAGACGTTCTCCGGTTCGCCCGCCAGCAGATCCAGCACCTGACGCAGGGTAATGCTGTCGATCCCCTTGGGGGTGACGCGCATCTCCTTGATCTGGGACCGCCCCCCCTTGCCCAGCAGCTTGTCGAGATCGTCCTGCTCCAGCCGTCCCCGCTCGCACAGCCGGCTGTGCAGTTGCAGGATCTCGTCCAGACTCTGCTGGATGCGAAACAACCGCAATGGCTTGATGACATAGTCATGGACCCCCAGATTGAGGGCCTGCTGGATGGTCTCCACATCGCGCGAGGCGGTCACCATGATGACGTAGGCCTCGCGATTGTGACTGCGCAGGCGGCTCACCCACTCGAGGCCCGAGCCATCGGGCAAAGAGACATCCACCAGCAGCAGTTGGGGCACCACACCGGCCATCATGGCATCGGCCTGGGCCAGGGTGCCGGCCCGCCCCAGCAGGGAGAAACCGGATGTTGCCGCCACCAGCTCAGACAAGATGGCACCGATCCGATCGTCATCTTCAATAACAAGCGTGATTATTGGGTCCATGGCTCACATTAATTGGTTTTTATTCAAGTAGATACCAAACAGTGTGGTCTGCTCGGCAGTTCGCCGCCATTCTATCACACCCTCGCGCCGCGCCACGGTCTCCTTGACCAGGAACAGGCCGACCCCGTGATCGCCGCTCTGGCGACTCACCCCGTAATCGAACAGGTGATCGGCAAGCGCTTCGTCGACCCCCTCGCCACTATCCTCCACCTCGATCACCAGTCGCCGCCCCACATCACACAGAGAGAGCAGCACCCGCGGCGGCCGCTGCTGGCGGTTGCGCCAGGCCGCCTGCAAACCGTTATCCAGCAGGTTGCCAATCAGCGTGATGAGATCGGCAGAGACCGGGGCCGGATACTCCGCCAGCGCCGAGTCGGGATCGAGCTCCAGGGTCACCCCCAGCTCGCGGGCCCGGCTGAACTTGCCGAGGATCAGCCCCGCCACCGGCTTGTTGTCGATCAGCCGCAGCAGCTCCTGCAACATGGTCTGGCACGCTTCGTTCTCCTGCTGGATCAGCTCCACCGCCTGATCCACATGACCCAGTTGCAACAGGCCGGAGAGGCTGCTCAGCTTGTTGGCAAACTCGTGGCTCTGCATCCGCAGCATCTCGGCGTACTGGCGCAGATGAGTCACCTGTACTCCCAGACTGGCGGCCACCTCCGGTCGACTGAAGATCAGCAGCCGCCCCGGCGCCTTGCCCTGCACCGCCTGCCAGCGGCCGACGAAGGACTCCCCCTGAATGGTGAAGCTCACCTCCCCCGCCTCCTGCTCCAGACAGGGGCGCAGCGGCGGCACCAGCTCCGCCAACGACTGCCCCAGCAGGGCGTGACGCCCGGTACCTGGCAGCCGCAACTGATAACTGGCGGTGCTGTTGATCATGTTGATGTTGCCGCTGCTATCGAGCGCGATCACCCCCTCGGTGATGTGCTCCAGCACCAGATCCTGCAGGGTGAAGCGGCGCACGATCGCCTCCGGCTCCAGATCGAGCAGGGTCTTGCGCAGCAGATATTGCACCCAGAGCGCCAGCAGCAGGCCGCATCCCAGCACCGCCACAATGGCGCAGACGAGCAGGGCCACCCGCTCCATGTAGATGCCCTCCACCTGCTGCATCAGGTAGCCCACCACCACGGCCCCCATGACGCGCCCGTCACCGCCCACCACCGGGGAGAAGCAGCGGATCGCCGGCCCCATGGTGCCCCGATCCTTGGAGCAGTAGCTGCGCCGCTCCTGCAGCGCGGGCCAGATATCCTCACCACGGAACTTCTGTCCCACCAGCTCGGGGTTGGGGTGGCTGAGACGACGACCATGTTCGTCGGTCACCACCATATAGGTGGCATCGGTGCGATTGCAGACCGCCTCCATGTAGTCGCGCAGGGTAGGATCACTGCCCTGCCGCAGGGCCTCGACCACCCGGGTATCGGCCGCCATGACCCGAGCCAGATCGCTCCCCTTATCCTGCAGATTGCTCTCCAGTAGATGCCGGATAAAGAGGGCCAGCAGACTGCCCAGAATGAGGATCAGCAGCAGGGAGAGCCCGAGAGAGAGGGTGACCAGCTGATGGCGAAGTTTCATGCACATACCTTAAATCGTCAGGACGCAGCCCAATAGTGCGGATGCCACCAGGTCTGGTCAATCAAAGGTGCCGGATCACCGGCAAAATCGGCCAGGCCCTCCTCGCGGGCACAGAGCGCCACCGCTCTGGCCACGGCGCGGGCCACCTCTCCCACCTGTTCAATCGGGGGCAGCAGTCGGCCCGCCACCAGCGGATAGGCGCCGACCGCCCGCACCGCGGCCAGCAACATGCCGTCGCTGATGCGGCGCGCCTTGACCGCGCAGGCCCCCAGGCCAATGCCCGGGAAGACATAGACGTTGTTGCACTGGGAGACCACCCGCCGCTCACCGGCCACCGTCACCGGCGCAAACGGGCTGCCGGTCGCCAGCAGGGCGCGGCCACCCGTGGCCGCCCACACCTGCTCGGGCGTCGCTTCGGCGCTGCGAGTCGGGTTGGAGAGCGGCAGGATCACCGGCTGCTCGCACACCTCCCCCATCGCCTGCAGCACCTCGCCAGTAAAGAGGCCACCCTGACCGCTCACCCCGATCAGCACAGCTGGGCGCACCTGGCGGATGGTCTCCAGCAGCGAACTGTTGCCCTCGTTCACCGCGCGGGCAAACGGCTGCTGGGCACGAGTCAGCGTGGAGCGATCGCTACAGACCACCCCGTCCTGATCAAACAACCAGACCCTCTCACTGCCGCCCGCCAGCTGGGCCAGCATGGCGGCGATACCGCAACCGGCAGAACCGGCGCCGACGATCAGCACGGGAGCATCGCACAGGGCGGTGCCCGCCTGCTGCAGACCGGCCAGCACACAAGCAGAGGCGACCGCCGCCGTCCCCTGAATATCGTCGTTGAACATGCAGAGCTCGTCCCGATAGCGGGTCAGCAGGTTGGCCGCATGCTTGCCGGCAAAGTCTTCAAACTGCAGCACCACCTGCGGCCAGCGCTTGCGAATGGCGGCCACCACCTTGTCCATGAAGTGGTAGTAGCTCTCGCCATCGATCCGCTGGGCCTGCCAGCCGAGGTAGGAGTCATCCTCCAGCAGTTCGGGGTTGTTGGTGCCCACATCGACACAGAGCGGCAGGGTGCGCGCCGGGTTGATGCCGCCAGCGGCTGAATAGAGCGCCAGCTTGCCGATGCAGATCCCCATGCCGCCGATGCCGAGATCGCCAAGCCCCAGCACCCGCTCGCCATCGGAGATGACGATCACGTCCACCTCCTGCTCCACCGACTCGAGGATATCGTCGAGATCGTCCCGGTCGTGCCAGGAGAGATAAAGCCCGTGGCTGCGCAGATAGAGATCGCTGTGGCGCTGGCATGCCTCCCCCACCACCGGGGTATAGATGATCGGCAGCAGCTCCGGCAGGTGGTGGCGCACCAGATCGTAGAACAGCACCGGGTTGTCCTCCTGCAACTGGCGCAGCAGCAGATGCTGATCAAACGGGCTCTGCATGGCACTGACCAACCGGTAGATCCGGCGCCGCTGCTGGGAGAGGGACTCCTCCTTGTGGGGCATGCGACCACGCACGCCCTGACGCTTGCGTTCTGCATAGGGCAGGCTGGTGCCCATCATGATGTCGTTCATTTTATGTGTTCCTCAATCCGGTATTCAGGCAAGCAGGGAAATAAGGGCAGTGGCCAGGATCAGCATCACGGCGCCACCGAGGCGAGAGGAGATCTGGGCAAAGGGCATCAGCTTCATCCGCTGGGCCGCCGAGAGCACGGCTACGTCGCCGGTGCCGCCCATGTTGGCCATGCAGAGTCCGCCGGTGATGGCCGCCTCGATGGGATAGAAACCGATCATCCGGCCTACCAGCGCCGCGCCGAGGGCGCCACCGATCACGGTGACCATGACCAGCACGAAGTAGCTGATCGAGAAGGCGCTGATCAGCTCAGGAATACTGGTGTAGGCGACACCGATCCCCACCAGCAGGGAGGGGGTCAGGTTGCTCACCACAAACTGATACCAGTCAGCAGCCGCCTGCTCATAACGGCGCGGCAGCACGCCGCTCACCTTGATAAAGGCGACCGCCAGAATCATCAGGGCAAAGGGGTGCATGGGGATAAAGTTGCCGAGCAGGGAGCCCAGCACAAACATGCTGGAGCTGATAAAGAGCCCCATGCCCAGACTCTGCAGGGTCGGTGCTTCAACCTGCTCCTCGGCGATGCTCTGGCTACTTTCCTTGACCATCAGCTTGCCGTTGCCAGTCAGGGAGGGGTAACGGCGACCGAGGCGCGCCAGCAGGGAGCCCACCAGAATGGCCAGGGTGTTGGCGATCACTACCGCCGGCACCATGCGCGACAGCAGGTCGGCGCTGGACATCTGCATCGGGCCGGAGAGGATCTCCACCAGTGGCACGGCACCTGCCCCCATGCCACCGCCCATAATCGGCAGGCCAATCAGCAGCACCGCATTCTTGAAGCCGTAACCCATCAGGGAGCCGACGAAGCCGACGCTCAGCAGTGCCAGCGCCACGCCGCCGAGGATCACCGGCAGATAGCGCATGGCGGCATTTTTCAGCAACGCACTGCTCATGCCAAACACCGAACCGGTCACCAGACTGGCGATAAAGAAGTTGAGAAAGCCCCCCTCCTTCATGAAGTTGGTGATGACCTGTCCCGCCTGCACCGGCAGCAGCTGGTATTCGAACAGGGCGGCGCCGCCAAAGATGGCGAGGATGGTGCCGCCCCCCAGATATTCACGGATCGGCATGATCCGCTCCCCCAACTCGGTCAGCAGGGTGCCCAGCACGAACATCAGCGCCAGCGCACCGACCATGCCCAGTGGCAGCGAACCGTTCCAGCCGGAAAAGAGAACACAGGTCGCCAGCCCCAGAAATATAAAGAGCGGCATACCGGCAATTTGTTGGCCGCCCATAAAGGCGGCCTTTTCTTGTGTGGTTTGTAGGGTAGAGAGGTTTTTCATTGTTATGTACTCTGCGTGTGATTGTGGCCGCTACTTTATTGATCCCCCTCGCCCCTGTCGGTTAGCCAGACTGCAAAGCCATATAAAAACATTAAAAACTTAAACATCATGGTGTCGCCAAACTGCGTGACTCAATAGATCACCACGCCATCGATACCCGGCCAGACAAGGAAGCAAGAAGATAAAACGAGCGACACGTATGGCGGTTATTTGGGTGATCAGCAGTAATAGCAATCTGATGATCGCTCCCCTTTGGGGAAATAACAGAGCCAGATGACAAACCCTGCGACCATTTATCCTCACAGATCCTGTGAGTGATAATCAGCGGGCAATGTCATCCCGATGGCGCGGTCGTCACGGCAGGTGGTATCAGGGATTGCGCGCACATTCGTGCTGCCAGCGAGATGCAAAATGGCGAGAGAGGCGGCGCAAGGAAGAGCGTTGATATTGTGATGAGTCAAGCCAGCGAATACCAGGGCACTGGCTTGAACTCGCAAGGATCACACACGGTCAGGTCTATTCTGCCAACAATAATGGAATATTGGCGGGGTCAAAATCATGGCTGATATCGGCACTTCTGACAGCACCATCCCGATTCATGCCATGATGTGACTCTGCACCATATTCCCCGTCACTCAACAGAGCTTCAATTGCCAGATACACACATCCACTGTCATATCCATCCACAACCCGTTTCCCCCTTGTTTTATAACCCCATCAATATTAGCGGATAAAAAAAGCGCCGCTCGCCGGACCTGAAAATTTCATGAAAATATCCGCCTAATATCCTCCCTTCACGGCCTCCTATCCGGAGCGGTAAAAGAGCCCCGAGTGGATCAGTGCTGCAAACAATATCAGGGGCCCGAATGCTACTCATCCAACCCCGACGAAAGATCCGACCAGAAACACGATCGCCATCACACTATTTACTTAGCCTGCTAAATAAGTAAAATGCTTAGCAGGCTAAGTACATTGAGGATGAGAAGATGACGGATCTGGAAAGGTTGCGCGAGCTGTCGCTCGCCGAGCAGATAGCGCGGATGCACCGGCTATGGCGTACTGCCGCCGATCTGGAGTTGGCTCCCCTTGGCCTCACCCATCCCCGCTGGACCGCACTGTGGAAACTCTCCCGCATGGGGAACCATGTCAGCCAGAAGACCCTGGCCGAAGCCCTCGAGATAGAGCTCCCCTCCCTGATGCGCACTCTGGGCCAGCTGGAAGAGCAGGGGCTGATTGAGCGTCACTGCTGCAGTCAGGACAAGCGGGCCCGTATCGTCTGCGTGACCCCGGCTGGCCAGACCCTGCTCGATCAGATTGCCGACCGCATCATGAATATCCGCCGCGAGCTGCTGGGGGGCATCGACGAACAGACCCTGCAACTGTTTGAAGCCACGGTGCAGCGGATCTCGGCCAACGCCCTCAGCAAGATTGAACAGCACCACGACCGACAGGCAGGAGGCGATACAAGCCCTCCCGATGCCAGCACAGAGAGAGAATAAGATGACACCGGATCAACAATTTACCCGCTGGATCAAATGGTCCATGGCAGGCTTTGCCGCCCTCTTCGCCTATTTTCTGGTAGCCGATCTGCTGATGCCCCTCACGCCGCAGGCGATGGCGACCCGGGTGGTCACCAAGCTTGCCCCGCAAGTGAGCGGCAAGGTGGTCGAGGTTGCCGTTCACAACAACCAGCAAGTCAAGAAAGGGGACTTGCTGTTTACCCTGGATCCCGAGCCCTTCGCTCTGGCAGTAGAGCAGGCCCGCCTGGCCTTGGCTCAGGCCGAACAACAGAACCGTGAACTGGATGCCGAACTGACCGCTGCCGCCGCCGATATCAGTGCCAAAGAGACGCTGGCCAGCCAGAAATGGCGGGACGCGGAGCGGACCGATGCGCTGTTCCAGCGCCACATGGTCTCAGTGCAACAAAAAGATGAGGCGGACAGCGCCCTGCGCAGCGCTCAGGCCAACCTGCGCGCCAGTCAGGCCAAACTGGCCCAGATCAAGGCCAGCCGTGGCGTGACCGGTGAGGACAATCTGTTGCTGCGCCAGGCCCGCAACAAGCTGGCGCAAGCGGAGCTGGCGCTCGCCTATAGCCGGGTGCACGCGGATCAGGATGGCACCATCACCAATCTGCAGCTCAAACCGGGCAGTATCGCCAGCGCGGGCAGCCCGCTGCTGGCGCTGGTGTCGGAGCAGGTCGATGTGATCGCCGATTTTCGCGAGAAGAGCCTGCGCCATGTCGGCGAGCAAACCCGCGCACTGGTCGCCTTTGATGGCGAACCGGGCCAACTCTATCCTGCCCGGGTGAGCAGTCTGGATGCCGGGGTGAGTGCCGGTCAGTTTGATGCCAACGGCCGGCTGGCGGCACCAGTGGAGTCGGATCGCTGGGTTCGGGATGCCCAGCGGATGCGGCTGCACCTCGAGCTGGAGCAGTTACCCGACCATCTGCCAGCCGGTGCGCGGGCCACGGTGCAACTGCTGCCGGACAATGCCCTGACCGCCATGCTGGCACGGGGCCAGATCCACCTGCTCAGCCTGCTGCATTATGTCTATTAATCAGGTATCTACTAATCCCGTAGCGACCTCCGTAGCTACCAATACCGTGCCTGCTCATCACGCCGCGCACCTCTGGCATCGGCCCCTTACCGGCAACGAGCTGCGTCAGTGTTTGCGTATCGCCTTTGGCTGCACCACGGGCTTTCTGCTCTGCAAGCTGTTTGGCTGGGGTTACGGGGTCTTCTACACGGTCACCCCGGTGCTGCTGCTGGGGATGGTGCCGGTGATGAATGGCCATGCCGCCCGCCAGCTTATCGCGTCGGCAGTGGTCTGTGGTGTGGAGGTCGGGTTGCTGGGGGGGCTGTTTGGCAGCCATCCGGTGCTGATGACCCCCATCGCCTTTCTGCTGTTTCTCTACCGCTTCGCTGCCATGTCGCGCGGCAGTCTGTTTCTGTTCGGGGCCAACGGGGTGCTGAGCCTCAGCATCATGCTGCACTTTGCCAGCTATCCGCAGACCGACCTTAACGATCTGATTTTCAATAATATCTGGGCGAACATCCTGTCGGTGCTGATCGCCTATCTGATGACGGCGCTGATCCCCGACCTGGAGGCACGACCGAAACCGGCACCCGCCCCCAAGGCGCCGCACCGGATGCGCCACGAGGCGCTGCTGGGGGCCACTGTGGCCACCCTGTCGTTCCTGACCTTTCAGCTGTTTGATCTGCGTGACTCCATGTCGGCCCAGGCCACCACCCTGCTGGTGCTGTTCCCCATGCACTGGAACGGCGCCCTCAGTTATGCCCGCAAACGGGCGATGGGCACCTTGCTGGGGGTCACCTTTGGCCTGCTCGGCCAGCTGGTGCTCTATGACTGGTCAGGGCAACTGCTGCTGGTCGCCCCGCTGCTGTGGCTCGGCGCCATGCTGTTCAGTCATGCCCACGTCAAGGAGGCTGGCGGCTCGGGGGTCGGCTTCGGCGCCCTCACAACCCTCGGTATCCTGTTTGGCCAATACCTCACCCCGGGCAACGATCTGGTGTTCAGCGCCCTCTACCGGGTCAGCAGCATCCTGTTTGCCATCGTGGTCACCCTGCTGGCCTGCTACCTCATCCACCGGTTGCTCAACCGCTTCGAGGCAACCCGCTTCGGTTATTGATTTCCTGTTGTAAACACTGTTGTCAGCCCATGGATGGGCTCTCTTTCGCCCCGTCGCCTGCCGGGGCGTTTTTTTGTCTCCCTTATTTGCCTCCCTCCTGCCGCCACGGATCAGCGCAGAAGTGTGGCTATGCTTGTAAGGCTGCTGTCGATGAGGTGTACCTATGGTTCCGTGGTTAAAAAAATGGCTGGTTTGTCTGGTGCTGCTGGCCACCAGTTCGCTCGGGGCCGCCCCGCTGATCATTGGCGCCGAGGATGACTGGGCTCCCTACTGCGAGCGCGACAAGGAGGATGGCCAGCCTCGCGGGCTGGCGCCGGAGCTGGTCAAGGCAGTGTTCGCCGCCGAAGGGATCGAGATTGTGTTTCGCACCCTCCCCTTTGCCCGCTGCATGCACGATGCGAAAAGCGGCAAACTTGCGGGGTGCTTCAACGCCACCATCACCGAAGAGAACCGCTACCAGTACCACTGGCACGATACCCCCATGTTCGAGGAGGATCTTGCCATCTTCGCCCTCGCCAGCGAACCACAACGGGATCTCAAGCTCACCTCGCTGGAGGGAAAACGGGTTGGGATCACGCTCGGTTACACCTATCCCACCGATTTTATGGAGAACCCCAGGATCACCCGCTTTCAGGCCAAATCCGATGCCCAGATCCTCGAGATGCTGGTACGTGGCCGGGTCGACTACATCCTGATGAACGGCATGCCGGGCTATCTCAAGATCCAGCAGAAGCAGCTGACCGGCAAGGTGGTCAAGGTTGGCAAACTCTCCACCGACGGCTTCTGGCTCGCCTTCTCCCGTCACCACCCGCAAGGGGAAGCACTGGCCAAGCGGTTAGAGCAAGGATTGCAAAAGATCAAGAACAACGGCACCTACGAGACCCTGCTCCGCCAGTTTGAAACCCGACTCGGTTTGCACTGATGGCGGATGCCTTGCTAACACCGAACCCCTCACCCCCGCGACGGTATGCCGGACAGCCAGCGACGCACCGAATGGCCGCGATGATTGCACAATAACGGCAACCTGTTAGGCTCACGCCCGTATGACACCAATGGAGCTGTAATCATGAATAAAGTACATATGATGGCCGCTGGTGCGCTGGCCCTCGGCCTGCTCGCCGGCTGCAATCAGGGCAATACCCTCTCCGTCACCGGTGGCGAGCCGGTCAGTTACCAGTGCGAGCAGGGCAAGAAGGTGCAGGTGCGCTACTTCTCTCTCTCCGACGAGAGCCTCAGCTTTATCAAGCTGTCGCTGCCGGACGGCAAGGATTACACCCTGCCACAGGCCATTTCGGCCTCCGGTGCCCGCTATACGGACGAGCACGAGGCTGTCTGGTGGAACAAGGGGAACGAGGGTTTTGTCGAGCTGCGGGATCAGGATGGCGAGTGGCAGACCGCCTACAACGACTGCAAACAGCAATAAACGTGACCCCGGCTAGGCCGGGGTCTCTGTTTCTCTGGCATCGAAGTGGTGGGGGATCAGTTGATCTCGATCTCGAAGCGGTTGGTCACCTCGACCGGAATGGCATCCGGGTTGCCCTCTGCCGGGCTGTAGCGGATCCGCGAGAGGGTCGCCAGCGCGCTCTGCTCCAGCTCGCCGGGGGGCTCGGCCGCTACCACTTCCGGTTTGACCGGCGTGCCGCTGGCGTCGATTTGATAGCGTACTTCCACATACCCCTTGACCGGTTTGGCTGGCAGGGCGGGCTCGTCATTGCCAAGCCATGACCACTGCTTCTCCTGAACCCAGTAGCTTGAAAGCTGCTCGAGAGGGATAGCGATCGGAGCGCGCTCGTGCGCCACCTCCTGACGAGATGAGCACCCCAACAACAGTGTCACTGCCAGACCTGACCATACTGCGACTTTCCACTTCATGTAACGCTCCTTGTTCTCTGCCGGTGCTTGTTGCCGGACTGCGGGGCACTCAACACGCGCCCCCTTGGTCAGTCACCCATCCTAACGAAAAAGTATTCGTATGAACATGAACAAAAGGGCCAACCCCGAGAGGTTGGCCCTTTTATCGTCAATGAGCTCACTAACCAGCCGAAGGTATGAATCGCCCCCAGTTCCCTAGACACCTCACAGCCTTAAAATGAGGCAACTATTGGAGATGTTATGACCCGTCAGCGTTATCCAGAAACATTCAAAATCGAAGCGGTTAAACAAATCACCGAGCGCGGACGGCCGGTGGCTGACGTTGCACGAGTCCTTGGGGTATCCAGCCACAGTCTGTATGCCTGGCTCAGGCAGTACGGTAAGCCCGCTGACCAGCAGCTCGAAGAGTCTGCCTTGCAAGCCGAGATACGCCGCCTGAAAGCCGAACTGCGCCAGGTCACCGANCGAGATACGCCGCCTGAAAGCCGAACTGCGCCAGGTCACCGAGGAGCGCAATATCCTAAAGGAGGCCGCCGCGTACTTTGCCAGCGAGTCAAGGAAAGGTACGCGTTCATAACCTCCCGACTCGACCGGTACAGTGTCGTTACCCTGTGCCAGACCCTGGGGGTTCACCGAAGTGGCTTCTACGCGTGGCTGAAACAGCCCGCATCGCCAGGACAGCAGGAGGACGAACGGCTGATAGGATTGGTCAAGCAATCCTGGCTGGAAAGTGGTGCAGTCTACGGTTATCGCAAGAACCATCGCGACCTTCGTGACGCAGGGGAAGCCTGCGGCAAGCACCGAGTGGCCAAATTAATGAGGCGGGAAGGGCTGCGTTCGCAAACGGGCTATCAACGCCGCAAGGGGCATTATGGAGGCAAGAGCNATCGCGACCTTCGTGACGCAGGGGAAGCCTGCGGCAAGCACCGAGTGGCCAAATTAATGAGGCGGGAAGGGCTGCGTTCGCAAACGGGCTATCAACGTCGCAAGGGGCATTATGAGCAGCATTGCTGGCGTGGAGGAAGTCGAGTGCCTAGTTAATACTATAAAAAATCCGAAACCAAATCAACAGGTTTCGGATTTTTACACTTTACACATCAGGAGGATCGGTCACTGGATCCTTAACTGATCGGCATTAGCTCCCGGGGCCGCCTCTTCTGTTTCCTGCTGCATGCGTTGGAATGAAAGCTTAACAGCGGAACTGTCCCACCTTCTGCTTGAGATCGCTCGATAGCTGCTCCAGCTCGTGGCAACTCTGGTTCAGCTCGGAGGCCGCCGCCGTCGATTCGGTAGCAATATGGGCGATATTGACCACGTTGCGGGTGATCTCCTCCGCCACATTGCTCTGCTCCTCCGCGGCGGTGGCGATATGAGTGTTCATCTCGTTGATCACCTCCACCGAACTGACAATCTCGCCAAGGGCCTTGCCGCAGGCGAGCACGGTGCGGTTGGACTCCTCCACCTGATCCAGCCCGCGCACCATGCTGCTGGCCGCATCATTGGCTCCCTGCTGCAACTTGACGATGGTCTTGCCAATCTCTTCGGTCGAGCGCTGGGTTCGCTGGGAGAGGGTACGCACCTCATCGGCCACCACCGCAAACCCGCGCCCCTGATCCCCTGCCCGCGCGGCCTCTATCGCCGCATTGAGCGCCAGCAGGTTGGTCTGCTCGGCGATGCCGCGAATGGCATCCATTACGCTGCTGATATCTCGGCTGTCGTCGGCCAGCTGGGTGATCATCGCCGCCGTGTCCTGAATATGGGATGACAGCGCCGACATCCGGGCGATGGCATCCTCCACCACCAGATGGCCGTGGCGGGCACTCTCGTCCGCCACACGGGCCGCATCCGCTGCGCCGGAGGAGCTGTTGGCCACCTCGGCCACCGTTGCGCTCATCTGGTTCATGGCGGTGGCGGTCTGATCGGTCTCCCCCTGTTGCCGGGCAAAGCGCTGGCGACTCTCGACCCCGATATGGGCCAGGCGTGCGGACTCCTTGGCAAGGTGCTCCGCCATCTCGTTGATCTGGTTAATCAAGCCGCGAAAGTGGCTGATCACCAGATTAAGCGATTGGGCCAGCGCCCCCATCTCGTCCTTGCGCAAGACCGGCGCCTGCTGGCTCAGGTCGAGATCCCGCTGCATTCCGCGCAGCACCTGCCCCATGGCTGCCAGCGGCTGGCTGACGCTGCGTCCGGCCCAGACGCCGAAGAAGAGTACGCAGGCGGCCCCCACCAGAAACAGCACGATAAAGAGCCGAAACAGCTGCAGCCTGAGATCGTTGAGCTCGCCGATGTTCTGCTCCGCCTCTTTGAGCTGGAACTCCACCAGCGAGCTAACTCCGTCACTGACCGGATCGATCACCCCGTAGAGGGGCATGATGCGGGCCGAAAGCTGATCCCGCGCCGCCCCCTGCATCTGATCCAGCACCGCCACCACGGCAGCAATCTGCTGATCCGCGGCGCCGAACAGTGCCTGCACCCGCGCAGCCTCCTGCTGTTCGGACGGGCTCCGCTCCTGTCCGCTGTATTGCTGCCAGATGCGGGCGATCTCCTGCTGCGCCTGCAGCATGTCGGCCTTGGCCTGAGCGGGCGCAATCCCCCCCACATTGGCCTTGTTGGCCGCATCGATCACCTTGACCGCGTAGAGATCGGCAATCTGTTTGAGCTCCTTGAGCTGTACTACCTCCCCCTGATACATGGCGTTCATCCCCGTCATCAGTTGGGACATCGCCTGACTCGCGCCCACCAGCAGCGCCAGCAGTGCCAACAGTGGCACCACACAACCCAGGATCAACTTCTGCCTGATTGAAATACCTTCCATGGTCTTCTCTCCCACACCTTTTGGTGAGTGGGCAAGACGCGCCCGATAAAAAGCGGTTTTGCCCAAAGTGATGAACTGCCATAATTGCCCTATTCACTTCCCAACGACCTTTGCACTATTTGGCCTCTATGCAAACACTGCAAAATCACTTCCTGCTTGCCATGCCAAGCCTGACGGATCCCTACTTCGAGCGTTCGCTGGTCTATCTGTGCGAGCACAACGAAGAGGGCGCCATGGGGCTGGTGGTCAACATTCCGGTCGAGATGTCGCTGGAAACCATGCTGACCCAGCTCAAACTCAACCCGCCCGCCAGTCCGGAGCTCAAGCAACCGGTATTGCAGGGGGGGCCGGTTCACGCCGATCGCGGCTTCGTGCTGCACAGCTTCCGCCCCGGTTTCAACTCCACCCTGCAGGTGGGGGATGAAATGATGGTGACTACATCCAAGGATATACTGGAAACTCTGGGCACGAGCGAAGCACCCGCCCATTGGCTGGTAGCTCTTGGCTATGCGGGCTGGAGCGCCGGTCAGCTGGAACAGGAGCTGGTCGATGGCGCCTGGCTGGTGATCCCCCCCAATCCGGATCTGGTGTTCAAGACCCCCATTCACAAACGTTGGCAGCAGGCCGCCGCCAGCATAGGGGTGAACCCGGTTCACCTCTCCAGCGACATCGGTCACAGCTAACCCCAGCAACGCATCTGGCGTTGCATTTCGAGGATTTTTTCATGTCATCACGCAGCATCATGGGCTTTGACTATGGCACCAAGAGCATTGGCGTCGCCATCGGTCAGGAGCTGACTGGCACTGCCCAGCCTCTGCGCGCGCTCAAGGCCAACGACGGCATCCCCAACTGGGACGAGATTGAGAAGCTGCTCAAGGAGTGGCAGCCGGACCTGCTGGTGGTCGGCCTGCCGCTGAACATGGATGGCACCGATCAGGAGATCACGGTACGGGCCCGCAAATTCGGCAACCGGCTGCATGGCCGCTTCGGCAAGCCGGTGGAGTTCAAGGATGAGCGACTCACCACCACGGATGCCCGCGCCCGACTGTTTGAGCGGGGCGGCTATCGCGCGCTGGAAAAGGGCAGTGTGGACGGGGTATCGGCACAACTGATCGTCGAAGCCTGGATGGAAGAGCAATACAACTAAGCCATCAACAACAAGGCAAGGGTCAATGCCCTTGCCTTGTCTCGCACTATCCTCCTATCACGCCTGTGACTGACCTGGCACCAGCCCTTCAGCCTCTGTCGGCGTCGCATTCATCATCCGGTTAAGCCAGGGCACCATCAGCCCCATCACGACCGCAATCAGCAGGGTCGCCATCCCGATCTTGCCAAACACACCGGTGTAAATTGGCAGGGTCTGCAGCGGATCCGTCATCCCTTCCGGCATGGCGGTAAAGGTCGCTACATAGCCCCCCAGCAGGGATGCCATCGCCTGGGTCAGGAACCACATCCCGAGAATGAAACCCATCAACCGTTGCGGCACCAGCGCAGCCACCATGGCCAGCCCCAGCGCGCTGATCATCAGCTCACCGATACTCTGGAACAGATAGATAAGCACCATAAACCAGGGGGAAGTGAGCCCCTGTTCATCAGCAAACCACCAGCCGGACGCGGCCGCAGTCAGGAAACCCAGCGAGCAGAAGAACATCCCGAGGGTGAACTTGAGCGGCATGGTGAGATCCCGCCCCTTGCTGCCCATCCGGGTATAGATCAGCGCCAGCACCGGGCTGCCCACCACCACCCAGAAGGGGTTGAGCGCCTGGAAGCTGATGGGATTGACGCTCATGCCCAGCATCTCGTGATGCATGTTGTTGATGGCAAAGAAGTTGAGAGACGTCGGCATCTGGGCGTACAGCACGTAGAAGAGCACTGCCTCCAGCATCAGTACAAAGGCCACATACATCTTGTTGCGGCCGACGCTGTCGAGCTTGAACGCCTCGCGAAAGAAGACGATCACCACGGCGACGGTCACGGTCATCAGCACCATGTTGGCGATCACCACGTGGTGCATCAGCCAGGCACAGAAAAACACCATGGCCACCGAGCCCGCTATCACCAGCAGCAACTTGCTGTAATTGAGCGGCAGGTGATCCGGCTCGGAGCCGATATCCTTGACCATATTGCGGCAGGCAAAGAAGGTGAGCAGCGCAATAATCAGCCCCACCCCGCACAGGTTATAAGTCACGGTATAGCCGTAGTGATCGGCAATCACCGGCGCCAGCGACAGGGAAATAAGGGAGCCGATATTGATCGACATATAGAACAGGGTAAAAGCCCCATCCAGCCGCGGATCTTTTGGCTGGTAGCATTTTGACAGCAGGCTGGCCGGATTGGCCTTGAACAGGCAGTTACCGACCGCGATAGTGCCCAACGCGTAGAAGATCAGGTCGGGATTATAGATAGAAAGACCGGTCATGAAGTAACCGATCACCAACACGATAGCCCCGAGCACCATGGTGCGCTTGGTGCCGAGCACATGGTCGCCGACATAGCCACCGACCGAGATCAGGCCATATACCAGCGCCGAGAAAGCACCGAAGGTAATAAAGGATTGCTCTTGGGAAAATCCCAGTTGCTGTACGAAGAAGACCGCCAGGATCCCCTGCACGCCGTAATAACCGAATCGCTCCCAGAGTTCGACGAAAAAGATCATGAAGAAGGGTTTGGGTTGTTGTAACAACCCCGTGGGTGCTGTTGCTGGACGCATATTAACCTGCCTTTATTAAGATTTATTTTTTATTAATTGGTGGCGGCTGCTTCACTATTTTCTGATCCCTCATTGCTATAAAGGGGACAATGTCAGCCTGCCAATCTGGATATTTTCGGGTGCACGCGCCCCGTTCGATGAATGATATTTTTCATCTAACCGGTGCAATCACGGGTTATCGGGGGATGGGTGAATGGCGTCGCACTGTGCCATTACGGGCTCCGGGCTTCACCTTTGCTGCATCCTTTCACTCAAGCCGGTTCATCAACCTTGATGCTTACTCTCCTCTGGTCCGGCGCACACGACGGGTAGCCGGATAGCCGGGGCATGGCACAACCGCAACCACTGGCGACCGTTGAGGCTGGCTCACCCGCTCCGCGGAGGATCACCTCATGCGGGTTATGTTTAACCCCGCCATATCGAAGGTTGCCATGCTATATCACTGGAAATACAGGAACTTAATGGTTGATCACACTTTAAAATCATCCATTAGTGAAGTTTTCTAATGAAACTACATGAATTTTTTTCGTGCAAAGAGCTTCACACGAGACGTGCAGTCAGTGTCCATTTGTGTATATGCGGCGCTGAATGGAACGCTTTCTGGATCAATGAGGTTAACGCTCGACCAATCACGCCACTACGCAACAAAAAAAGCCGGAGCATCTTGCTCCGGCTCCCATTATTGGCTGCCCACGGGCATCGACTCCCGGTGATAGAGCCGTCGTATCTCATTGAGCAACCACAACACCTTGGCGTCCTGATTGTGACGCTTATGCCACAGCAGGATAAAGGTGAGCTCCAGTTGCTGATAGAGCGCTTCAGACAGGGGCAGTGGTCTGGTGATCAGATTGGGATGATATTTCGCTGCATGTCCGGCGCAATAAGAGGGGGCGACCGCGATCAGATTGTTGTCGGGCTGGGATGCGATGTGCAATGACTGCTCAAAGCTGGAGACCATGACCGGGACTTTACGGATCAGTCCCTCATCCTCCAGCAGCAGATCCAGCCCCCAGGTCTCCTTGACCTCAAGCACCACGCTGCTATGAGGGCAATTGAGAAAATTCTCCATTGACCACTCCTGCTGAAGCAGGGGGTGATCCTTGCGCAGGAAGACCACAGGCCGATCGCAAAACAGCACTTCATGATCGATGTAATAGGGCAGATTGCTGAGCTTGAGCTGAGAACGGCTATAACTCTCGCGGACACAGACCCCCAGATCCGCATCACCGTTGACAACGTCATTGAGGGAGTTGCGGTTCCATCCCAGCATTTTGACCACAGAGTTGGGATACTTCTCATGGATGGCCATCGGCAAATCACTGAGCAAGCTGTTGTAGAACGGGGATTGCATCACCAGACTGAAACGGGCGCCATCGGGGATCGCCTCGCTATTGAGTGACGCGATCCGTTCGGTAAGGGGAAACCAGAGTTTCAGCTCTTCTTCCAGGGCAAAGGCCAGATTGGTGGGCTGCAACTCTTTGCGTCCCCGCACAAACAGCGGATCGCCAAACCAGAGCCGTAATTTGGCAAGCGACTTGCTCACAGTGGAAGGCGTGACACCGAGCAGCGTAGCCGCACCTGTGGCGCTGCGTTCGGCCATCAAATATTTGAACACCACCAGCAGGTTCAAATCGAGTTCACTCAGTGCTCGCATACAACCTCTTGCGACATGATTGCTCCGGGCGGCCCATTCGCCATGCAGTCAGTGGCACGGTAAATGGCCACTCTCGCCCCATTCAACAACAGATACGACCTCTCCGATAGTGAAAGCGTCACATCTTTCTTGGCAGGATAAACGATATGGGTAATCACTTCCGATGATCCGTCAACCATTCTGACCAACAAGATTGTTCACAGAAAGTGCCCCTGGCAACGGATCTGACGACTCGCTGATGTGCCGATAGCCTGATGCCCGACAGAAACACCGTTATCAATCGGCAAGAGAACGGATAAAAAATCCCATGAGGCGCTATTGCCCCCCATGGAATATGACTGACGGGATGTTTATCCCTTATTCAGAGTAAATATGACCCCATCCAGCTCGGGGAATCCAATAACTACTGTGTTCTTATTATTCGCATCGTTAAACTCGGCAATATATGCGGTAGCCGTGTCTTTCACCTGTGCCAAACCCGCCGTGTTTTTATAATCACTCTGGCTCCAGTTGGCATCATTAAATTCAATAAATTTGCATTTCTCGAATCCGGTAAAAGTAAGTTTGCTCAATACGTGAGCGATATCTTCCTTTCCCTCACCTAATAATGTGCAACCTGCTGAAGGCAGTTCCATAACGACGCTCAACTGACTACCTTTGTTAGTCACCGTGGTGTTGCCTAACATATCGGTTATATAGCCATTTCCACTCGGCCATATCACTGATTTATCTGATTTATCTGATTTACCTGGATTGTCTGGATTAATATCTGTTGTTTTGACTTCTGTAATACCAACCTGGCCATTCCAATTGTGATATACCGTGGTTCCGGTACTCGAAAGATCAAACGCAGAATATCTGACCCGCTCACCCTCTGCATTGATGACGGGCATGGTTTTGATAATGACCTGACTGGGGACACTGCTTTGTCTCTGGTAATTCGATGGCACGAGCTGCGCACCTGAATTATCCCGCGTCAAAACAGCACTGTCTGCCACTTTATTTCTGCTAATGCGCGTCAACGTCAGCGTCGATGGCTCTGTGCTATCGGACTGCATTCCGGCCTGACCAAGCCACCAGGTAGCCACGGCGCCATCATCGGCCCAGATATCCCAACGCAGCTGCGCATCACGTTGTGGGTAAACGATTGCCAAGCCGGCGAAATTAACCAATGTCTGATGCGGATCATCGCGCGTAAGAAGCGTCGTCTGGTAAACCCCTGGCTGCGGTAGGGCAATGCCTGCTTTAAGTGTTGTTGCAACATGGGAAACAGGAGCAACGCTGGTCGCTGTGGTTGATTTGTTATCATCTGAGCCACCACAGCCAGACAGGGTGGCCATACAAGCCCCCAACAATACCCATTTATGACTGTTCATCATCAGAAAATTTCTCGCTATTATTTTTTGGAACAATAAACTCTGGCTTCTCGAGGGGTATAAACCCCGTAGGTAATCCCGCTGGCCAATGAATTAAGCCAGGATTGTTCTGTCTCGATCCTGACAACATTTTCGGCACCGTGACAAATAGCAGCGGCGTCTATGGGTTCGTTCAGGCCAATATCAATATCTGAAAAGAAGAAGTGACTGGTGACCTCGGTCGAACTGACACTATTTTCGTTACCGAGTGTAAATGCCTGTGCGGCATTGACATCGACAACCTGTTTGGCACAACCACAGTTAACAACCGTCAAGCAGACGATAATCATCGTTTTGTAATTAAACATTTAAACTACCTTGCTGGTGCTGCCAATAACATCATCAAATTTTGACTGCCAGATATAGCACCGCCAATATTGGGATGGCAGTGTCACGACCGTAAAAATTAGAAATGATATATGTGATGAGGATTTTTTTGATCAGCATCATCTGCCACACTTCCCGTGTTAACGCAGAGCAATGATGTTTGTTCAAGCCAATTTTAATGTACGACCTCTTGCATCCCCTCAATAGGGATTGAATGCAAGTTAGCTTTTCTTGTTATGAATCGCAGTATCTAACGGTGCCATGCTGACGTCTACAGCAAAAGCAGAAGTCAGAACATTCCATTTCAGAAAGTATGTTGCGATATTGTTTGGATAGAAAACAGACGACCGAATGGTCCATCGCCATCATCACCGCCGGTTAAATAATCAATAACAAGCCGAAACAGCTGACTCCGGCTAATCAATCGGCATCGTCACTGCCACATTAACGTGGCAATTCGTCGTTATAGAGTCGCCGGATCTCGTTACGCAGCCACATTACCTTGGCATCCTGATTGTGCCGTTTGTGCCACAACAGGATGAAGGCGATCTCCAGCTGGGCATAGAGCTTCTCCGGCAGCGGCAGCGGCATGGCGATCAGATTGCCGTGATGCCGACTGGCATAACCACCGCAGTAGGAGGGGGCTACCGCGATCAGCTCGTGGCTCGACTGGGAGGCAATATGCAGCGCCTGCTCGAAACTGGCGACCATGATGGGCACCTCCCGCTTCAGCCCCTCATCCTCCAGCAGACTGTCGAGGGCCCAGGTATCGTTCGCTTCCCACACCATGCTGATCTGGGGGCAGGCCAGAAAGTTCTCCAGCGACCACTTCTGCTCGAGCAGGGGGTGATCCTTGCGCAGAAAAACCACCGGACGATCGGTAAACAGCACCTCGTGATCAATGTAATAAGGCAAGCGGTTGACCTTGGCCCGGGAGCGGCCATGGGTTTCGCGGGCGCAGAAGCCGAGATCCGCATCGCCATTGACGATGTCGTTGAGAGAGTGGTGATCCCACCCCAGCATCCTGACCACCGATTTCGGGTACTTCTCATAGATGGTCATGGGCAGATCGCTCAGGAAGCTGATGTAGAAGGGGGACTCCATCACCAGCGTAAAGCGGGCACCGTCGGGGATCGCATCGCTATTGAGCGAGGTGATGCTGTCGGTGAGCTGGAACCAGACCTTCAGCTCCTCCTCCAGGGTCAGGGAGAGGTTGGTCGGCTGCAACCCCTGCCGCACCCGCACAAACAGGGGATCGTCAAACCACTCCCGCAACTTGGCCAGAGACTTGCTCACCGCCGACGGGGTGACGCAGAGCTTTTTGGCCGCCCCTGCCACACTGCGCTCCTGCATCAGGTACTTGAAGACCACCAGCAGGTTCAAATCGAGTTCACCCAGGTTGCGCATATCCCCTCTCATCTTCCATCAGCCCTGCGACCGCGCTTCACGGACCGCGAGCCATGGTACCAGCCCTTTGACAGCCAGGTAACTGAGCATTGCCAGCAGCAGGGCATAGATCAGCATCTCGGACGGAGTAAAGCCGAGCCGGCCAAGCAACCAGATATAGAGGCCGGAGAGGCTGATCTGCATGATGCAGAGCACGGCGCTGGCAAAGGCCACGTTATGCTGGCAACCATCGAGCGCCTCCCCCATCGCCACCCCGAAGCCACAGGAGAAGCCGACACAAACCAGCGCAAACCCCGGCAGCAACAGATGGATATCGCCCCCCGCCTGCCAGCTGCCGAGCAGTGAGCACGCCGCCAGCAGATAGGAGAGATGAGACACCGCCAGCACCTTCTGTTTGCCCAAACGGCGCAACAGCAGGGGGGTCAGGAAAGAAGTAGACATGCTCACCCCGGCCATCACCATCATCACGATGGAGTACTGCTCGGTCGTGAAGCCAAACTCCTTCATCAGGATCAGCGGCGAGACGCTGACATAGACCAGAATGGCGGTCACGCTGGCACTGGTCAGCAGGGAGAGCAACATAAAGCGCGGCGAGCGCAGCAGGGCAAAGGGCAGCGCCGCGCCACTCCCCGGTTGCCGCGCCGGACGGGTCTCCTTGAGCAACAGCAGGTTGACCAGACCGCTGATGGCCGCCACCAGCGCCATCGCCACGAAGATCCCGCGCCAGTCAAAATGGGACAGGATGAGATAACCGAGCACCGGCGCCAGCACCGGGATCACGCAGATCACCCCGTTGATCATCGAGAGCGCCATCGCCAGCCGCTCCTGACTCAGCACATCCCGCAGCACGGTAAAGGTCATGATATAGAGCGCCCCCGCCCCGACCCCCTGCCAGAAACGGCCGAGGTAGAACTGGGTGATCCCTTCGGCATGACCCGCCACCAGCGAGGCGATGACAAAAATCAACGCCCCCCCGAGCACCACCCAGCGCCGCCCGTAGCGATCGGCAATCATTCCCCCCAGCAGCACGGTCGCCGCCATGCCAAACAGATAGATGGAGAAGGCGGTATGGATCTGCGCCTCGCTCGCCTGCAGGGTATCGGCAATCTGGGGCACGGCGACCAGATAGAGATCGATCCCGACCGGATAGAGGATGATCATCAGAAAACTGCACAACAGGAATACAGGCATGGATGCTCCATAACAGATTGACCCGCCAGCCCCCGCCAGAAAGAAGCAACAGGCGAAGAGTGGGCAGGGTCAAGGTGGTAACGAACGTAATGAACATGGCAGCGGACAGGGCCGCAATGGGGGGAACTATATGGTGGGCCCTCTCCTGCACCTAGTGAAGAGATGGCGATCGGTACATTCCAATCAGGAAATTTTGTTTCTACCATCGAGCCATTTAGGCAGCAAAACCCACCACAGCACGATTGCCGGAGACGAGCATACCCGCATGACGCCGGGGTTGCCCCTGCGTCACTGTCAAATTTGGACGCCCTGAACTCGGCCGATCACTCGGCCAACTGACTCAGGATGGCGTGAGCCGCCTTCACCCTGGCCTCGATGGGATAGTTGCGATTGGCCAGCATGACGATGGCGATCCCTCTGGCAGGCACGAACGCCACATAGGCGCCAAAGCCGCCGGTCGAGCCCGTCTTGTTATAGAGCCGCTGCTCGCCCATCGCTTTGGGCACCGCAAAGCGCGTTACCGGATTGGCTTGGAAGCTCACCGCCGGTGAGTTGCCCGCCAGCAGCACCTGCTCGGTGACGGGATAGGCGTAACTCTCCCAGCCCAGCCCCTGGGTCATGCCCCCCACCGAATGGAAGCCGGTGTGGGTCAGCGCGATCGCGCTTTTTACCGCGGCATCTCCCTGATACCCCATGTTTTCCTCGACAAACTTCAGCAGATCCGCCGAGCCGGTCTTGATCCCGTAAGCCTCGGCTGCCAGCACGCCCGGAGTGACCCGAATGGGCTTATCTTCCTTCGAATAGCCGTAGGCATAGTTCGCCATGGCCGACTCCGGCACCTGGATATAGGTGTGGTGCAAACCCAGCTTGGGCAGCAGGGTCTGGCTCATCAGTTGCTCAAATGGCTGGCCCAGACTATTTGCGGCCAGGTGACCAAACAGGCCTATGCTGGGGTTGGAATACTGACGATGAGTCCCCGCCGGATAAACCGGTGACCAGTGCCGATAGTAAGTGCGCATATTGTCATTCGAATCCACCTCATCGGGGAACTGCAGCGGCAAACCACCCGCACTGTAGGTGGCAAGCTCGGCCATAGTCACACCATCGAAAGCGGAACCTTTGAGCCAGGGGGCGTGCTGGCTCACCTTGTCATCCAGCTCAAAGCCCCCCTTGACCGCAGCATAGGCGCCAAGGGTCGCGGTCAGAGTCTTGCTGACCGAGCCAATCTCGAACAGGGTCTGCTCATTGACCCGCTGGCCGCTCTCGCGGTTGGCAACCCCATAGTTGAAATAGTGGGCCTTGCCATCTTTCAGCACAGCGACCGCCATCCCCGGGATCCGATACGCCTTGAGCATCGGCTGGATAATGCCGTCCACAGCGGCGGTCAGCGGAGCCTCCCCGCTGGCATAAGTACAAGGGGCTAACAGCAGGCTACCCAGCGTCAGTAGCGCGAACGCACGTCGTTGTTGCATATGGTTATTCTCGTGGTGAATGAAATTGGCATTAGCATAAACAAGATGTATGTGCCCACGATGAGCCGGTGTGAAGTCTCGGTGAAGTCACCGGGACATGGCCGATGCTACATCGCTTATGGCTCGATGAGCCCTCCCTCTGCTCGCTGGCGTATAAGCTGTAGGGGCCAAAGAGCCAGAGAGAGAAATGGAGGTGCAAGTGAGATCACAAGAGCACATCACGGCGGTGCTGGCGGCACTGGAGCGAGTCATTCTGGGCAAGCCGCTACAGCTGAAAATCGCGTTGGTGACGCTGCTGGCGCGCGGTCATCTGCTGATCGAGGATCTGCCCGGCATGGGCAAGACTACCCTGGCCCACGCGCTGGCGCAGGTGCTGGGGCTTGCATGCAGGCGGATGCAGTTCACCGCCGATCTGCTGCCCGCCGACCTGCTGGGGCTGCAGATCTTTGACCCCCAGCAGCAAACATTTCGCTTTCACCCCGGCCCCATCTTCACCCAGGTGCTGCTGGCTGACGAGATCAACCGCGCCAGCCCCAAGGTGCAGAGCGCCCTGCTGGAGGCGATGGCCGAAGGCAAGGTGAGCATTGAGGGGCACACCCATCCCCTCCCCGATCCGTTTTTCGTCATCGCCACCCAGAATCCGGCGGATCAGGCGGGTACCTATCCGCTGCCGGAGTCCCAGCTCGACCGCTTCGCCGTGCGACTCTCTTTGGGTTTTCCACCGCGAGAGGCGGAGCGCCAGTTGCTGCGCGGCCACCAGCCGAGTGGCCCCTTGTCCGCCATGCTGGATGGCGCCGGACTCGCCGCCCTGCAAGCGGAGGGGGATGCCATCCATGTTTCCGATGCCACCCTCGACTACCTGCTGGCGCTGGTGCACCAGAGCCGCTTTGATGGGGATCTGCCACAGCCCCTCTCCCCCCGGGCGGCCCAGACCTTGTTGGCGGTGAGCCGGGCCTGGGCGCTGGTAGCCGGGCGGCGCTTCGTCACGGTGGAGGATGTGCAGGCGGTCTTCCCCTATGTGGCCGAACATCGGCTGCGGGGCAGCTTCGGCGTGCAGCATGGCGAAGCCTGCCCCCTGAGCCAGCGGTTGCTGGCCAAGGTCGATCCGGACCATCCCTGATGAGCACCTTGTTCACCCGCTGGCGGCAAAGGAGAGAAAACTGGCAACGACGCTGGCTCGATCGACGCATTCCCCCGGCCCGCCAGATCACCCTAGGGACTCACAGCCTCTTTATCCTGCCCACCCGCATGGGGCTGCTCTATCTGCTGGTGCTGCTCGCCATCTATCTGCTCGGCACCAACTACCAGAACAATCTGGTGCTGCTGGTGGCCTACTGTCTCGGCAGTCTGTTTATGGCCGCCATGTGGCTCACCCATCGCAACCTGCTGGGGCTGGAGCTGCTGGGTGGCCCGCTGGTACTGGGGGAAGCAGGTAGCCAGCTTCCTATCCGTATCTTGGTTCAGAGCCGGCGTCCGGTGCTGGCGCTCCGTTTTAGCCTCAACGAAGGGACCCTCTGGCTGAGACAGGCCGACGCTGTGCCCCGCACCTTGATCCTGCCGGTATCGGGCTCGCGCCGTGGGCCATTGCCCCTTGGCCGATTGCGGGTCGAGAGCCGCTACCCCCTCGGCCTGTTTCGCTGCTGGTCCCTGCTGGAT
This sequence comes from Aeromonas sp. YN13HZO-058, assembly GCF_001921245.1. NCBI lineage: Bacteria > Pseudomonadati > Pseudomonadota > Gammaproteobacteria > Aeromonadales > Aeromonadaceae > Aeromonas > Aeromonas sp. YN13HZO-058. The sequence goes on from NZ_MQSY01000052.1 coordinate 119,994, forward strand.
CTGCAGCTGGAAGGCTGGCTCGCCCCCAAACCGGCGTTCGGGGCGCTAAGAGGGGAACATGCGACCGAAAGCGAGGGTCATCAGGGCCAGCCGGCTCCGGCCCCCCTCGGTGACTTTGATACCCTGCGGACACACCAAACCGGCGAGCCCCTGAGCCGGGTCGCCTGGAAGCAACTCGCCCAGGGGCGCGGCCTGCTGACCAAGCAGTTCCATGAACCGCTGCAGGATGATACTCACCTCACCTTGCAGCGGGTCGCAGGTGGGGATCTGGAGCAGCGGCTGGCGGTGCTCGCCTGGTGGTGCGCCGATTACGGCAAGCGGGGTATCCCCTTCACCCTGACGCTGGCAAACCAGACGCTGGGGCCTGATAGCGGCGCCGCCTTTGTGCAGCGCTGCCTGCTGGCACTGGCCCGATTCGATGCGACACCACCGAAGAGCACACGGGATGCAGCTCGATAACCGCCGCCTGCTGCCACTCATCGCCCTGCAACAGCTGCTGCTGGTCGCAGCGCTCTGGCCCCAGTTGCAGCTCTGGGTGGTGGCGGTAAGCGCCGCTACCCTCTGCGTCCGGGCCATGATGCTGTGGCGCGGCTGGCCGCCCATTCCGGCGCGCTGGTTAGCACTGCTGGCCATCACTACCTTAGTGTTGCTGGGGCTGCAGTGGCGCACATTGGGCACCCTGCCCGCCCTTATCAATCTGCTCTGGCTAGGCTATAGCCTGAAGATGATCGAGGTGCGGCGCGAACGGGATATCGAGCTGGTGCTGCTGCTCGCCTTCTTTCTGATTGCGCTAGCGCTGGTGCAGCGGCAAAGTATCGGCTGGACGGCCGGGATGGCGGTGGCACTCTGGCTGGCGGTGACCACGCTGGTCGCCGCCATCGCCCCCGAGCAGAAACGGCCTTGGCGCAGCGCGGGTGGCGCCCTGCTGCTGGCGCTTCCCCTGCTTATCACTCTATTTTTGCTGCTGCCAAGGCTCCCGCCCCTCTGGCAGATGCCCACCACCAGCCGCGCCCTGTCGGGGCTCTCGGAAGAGCTGGCCCCCGGCGATATCAGCGAACTGGTCAACTCCTCCGAACTGGCGTTTCGGGTCACCTTTGCCGATGGCCCGCCCCCTGCCCGCGAGCGTTACTTTCCGGTAATGCGACAAGAGATTTTCGATGGCCAACGCTGGCTGCTAAGCCCCAAGATCAAGGCGTGGCAGCGGACGGTGCCGGTGCAAACCGGGCTCACGCTTCTGGCGTCATCTTCACAGACCAACAATCAACTGACAGATAGTCCGTTACCCGCCGGAAGCTACGAGGTGATCGCAGAGCCCCAGCGCCACCGCTGGGCCTTTGCCCTCAGTGAACCGCGCCTGCTGGCGGGTCCGGTGCTGCTCACCCCCATTGACACCCTCTATCGGCAGGGGAGCGGCGAGGTGGCGATCCGCTATCGCATTGGCCAAAGCGAAGCGCAGCCCGAGGATGATCGCCAAGCCGCCCAGCGCAACCTGCAACTGCCAGCCGGGGGCAACCCGAGAGCGCGAGCTCACGGCCAGGCGCTGGCCGCACGCCATCCGGATCGCGCTGCGCTGGTCGCCGCCCTGCTCGCGCAGTTTCGCAGCCAATCCTATTACTACACCCTGACCCCGCCACGGCTTGGCAGTGACGGGGTTGATGAGTTCCTGTTCGATACCCGGCGCGGCTTTTGCGGCCACTACGCCATGGCGACTGCCTTCGTGCTGCGCGCTGCCGGTATTCCGGCACGGCTGGTCACCGGTTATCTCGGCGGCGAGTGGAATCCCAGAGGCAACTATCTGGCGGTACACCAGTTCGATGCCCACGCCTGGGTGGAGTATCTCGATGAAGGGGGAACATGGCGGCGCGTTGACCCCACCGCGGCAGTGGCGCCAGATCGCATTGAGGGCGGCGTAACAGAGGCCCTGAGCGACGAGTTTACCGCCGCCGACCCGCTATCTTTGCAGCGTTATCGCAATTGGGCGCTGCTCAATCAGCTGCGCTGGTGGGGCAACAATATCGACTACCAGTGGAGCCGCTGGGTGATTGCCCACGATGCGGGTCAGCTCTGGCAGCAAATCGGCCTGCGCTGGCCTGCTCTGGCGGGGCATACCCCTTGGTTGATCCTCGCCAGCCTGATGCTGGTTGCCCTGTTGGTGAGCCTGCCCCTGCTGTTGCCCGCCCGTCTGCCGCCAGAGCGGCGCATCTGGCAACCCTTGCTCAAACGGGGCAAATGCAGCGGCTACCCACCCCAGCCCGCCGAGAGCATGGGGGCATGGTGCGAGCGACTGGCGCGGCTGCGTCCCGACCTTGCCCACCCCCTGCTAAAGAGTGCGTGGCTCTATCGCCGCTGGCGTTATGCCCCCCTCAGCGACCGGCAACAAGGGCGCTACTGGCGCCAGTTGCGACGACGTATCAGACAGCTCGTTCGGCGCTGGGATCAACAGCCGAAGAGCACGCTATAAAAGAAGGGGGGAGCCACTGGCTCCCCCCTTAGGTTTGACTCAAGAGATTTGACTCAAGGTCTGACTCACCGCTTGTTATTTTTTGGTCGGATTGTCCCAGATCCCCTCTTCCAGCTGGGAGCGGATCTCGGGGTATTTGTTGGCATCGAAGGTAGGCACCTTGCCCAACCGGAGCTGGTCGTTGTAATCCTTGGCCAGCTTGATGGCGACGCTGGAGAGCAGCAGGATCGCCACCAGGTTGACGATGGCCATCAGCCCCATAGAGACATCCGCCATCGCCCAGACAATCGGCAACTCACCCACGGCACCGAACATCACCATCCCCAGCACGAACACCCGGAACAGCATCAGACCGCCCTTGTGGTTGTGCTCGAGGAACACCAGATTGGTCTCGGCATAGGAGTAGTTCGCCACGATAGAGGTGAAGGCGAAGAAGAAGATGGCTGCCGCAATGAAGATGTTGCCGCCGCTGCCAATCTGGGAGGAGAGCGCCCGCTGGGTCAGCTCGACACCGGTCACGCCGGAGCCCGGCTCAAACTGACCGGACATCAGGATGATGGCGGCGGTACAGCTGCAGATGACGATGGTGTCCATAAAGACCCCGAGCATCTGCACATAACCTTGAGAGGCCGGATGCGGCGGATAGGGGGTGGCGGTCGCCGCAGCGTTGGGCGCAGAGCCCATCCCCGCTTCGTTGGAGAAGAGACCGCGCTTGATGCCGTTGATCATCGCCTGGGAGATGGCATAACCCAGCGCACCGGAACCCGCCTGTTCAATCCCGAAGGCGGACTTGATGATCAGCATGAAGACATGGGGCAGCTCGGTGATGTTCATCGCCACGATCACCAGCGCCAGCAGGATGTAAGCCAGCGCCATAAAGGGCACCACCAGCTCGGCAAAACGGGCGATGCCACGAATGCCGCCGAAGATGATAAGGCCGGAGAGCGCCACCAGCGCCAGCCCGCTGACCCAGTCAGGAATGCCAAACGCCACCTTCATCGCCAGACTGATGGAATTGGCCTGCACCGCGTTGAACACCAGACCAAATGCCAGGATCAGGCAGAGGGAGAACAGCACCCCCATCCAGCGCATGCCGAGGCCCTTTTCCATGTAGTAGGCCGGACCACCGCGGTAGTTGCCATCCTCATCCTTGACCTTGTAGAGCTGGGCCAGGGTGCTTTCCACAAACGCCGTCGCCATACCGATAAAGGCGATCAGCCACATCCAGAAGATGGCACCGGGGCCACCCAGATAGATGGCGACGGCCACACCGGCCAGGTTGCCGGTGCCGACACGGGCGGCGAGGCTGGTACAGAGAGCCTGAAAAGAGGAGATGCCCGCATTGTCCGATTTGCGGCTGTTTCTCAGCACGGAAAACATGTGGCCAAAGTGACGGACCTGGATAAACCCCAGGCGGAAAGTGAAAAAGATACCGACCCCGATCAGCAGGTAGATGAGCACGGCTCCCCACATCAGGTCGTTTAGCATCGCAATCAAGGTGTCCATAATTCTCTCGTTGTTATTCACATCCATGGTCAGTCTGCGCTGACCGTTTTCTGTCTGTCGTTTAATTAGCGTTTCGCTAAAGGGGCGGAATCTAGCACAGCGGGAGAGCCCGGAATAGTGATCCCGATCACTCGGGACACAAAAAACGAACGGTAAAAGCCCATAAAGCTCCATTTAAATCGCAAACTTTCAACAAACTCAATAATCTAATCAGGCAGGCCACCATTAAGCCCCATAAGAGAACCACTTTGATATATCCCTGATGAGTTATCCGAAAACGCAAACGCTTGCCTGAAATGGCTTTCAAACGGGGATATTTCGCCAAACGTTTTCTCTGTAATTAAATTTCAAGTACGCAACAGGACAATTTGTGTGATCGACGACACAAATATGGATATTGGCTAAAAAAGTTGAGCCGGAAGCAAACCGGAAAAGCCTGCAGAAACAAGATAAAAAACCTTATAAATCATCCACTTTAGCTCATTGAAACGGAATGAATGGCCAGCCTGAATATTTAACAACCAAGCGCCCCTATTGCAGGATGCACCACATAAGTATTAATTAGGCAGGCAATGACGATGGGCCGCCCCCATCGCGCTTTTCTGAGCCTGAGGCACCAAGATCCTGTAATTTTATTTCAGAACCACCGTCTCAAGCCCGCAACCCAGGGATGATTCCCTCATTAAGAGATGATATTCGCTATGGCCGATAAATTAACCCAGCTGAAAGCCCTGACCACTGTTGTTGCCGACACCGGTGATATCGAAGCCATCAAACGCTATCAGCCCATCGATGCCACCACCAACCCCTCTCTGGTTCTGAAGGCCTCCGAGATCCCCGAGTACGCTCCGCTGATCGAAGACGCCATCAACTGGGCCAAAGCCCAGAGCCAGGACAAGGCACAGCAAATCATCGACGCGGGCGACAAGCTGGCCGTCAACATCGGTCTGGAAGTGCTGAAAATCGTTCCGGGCCGTATCTCCACCGAAGTGGATGCCCGTCTCTCCTTCGATACCGCTGCCAGCATCGCCAAAGCACGCAAGCTGATCCGTCTCTACAACGAAGCGGGTATCAGTAACGACCGCATTCTGATCAAGCTGGCCTCCACCTGGGAAGGCATCCGTGCCGCCGAGGTACTGGAGAAAGAGGGTATCCAGTGCAACCTGACCCTGCTGTTCTCCTTCGCCCAGGCCCGTGCCTGTGCCGAAGCCGGTGCCTTCCTGATCTCCCCGTTCGTGGGTCGCATCCTCGACTGGTACAAGGCCAAGCACAACCGTGACTACACCGCCAGCGAAGATCCGGGCGTAGTGTCCGTCACCGCCATCTATGACTACTACAAGCAGCACGACTACCCGACCGTGGTGATGGGCGCCAGCTTCCGCAACACCGGCGAGATCCTGGAACTGGCCGGTTGCGATCGCCTGACCATTGGCCCGGCCCTACTGGAAGAGTTGAGCAAGACTGAAGGCGCCGTGGTTCGCAAACTGGACTACACCGGTGAGCGCAAGGCCAAGCCGACTCCGATGACCGAAGCCGAATTCCGCTGGGAACTGAACCAGGACGCAATGGCTCACGAGAAGCTGGGCGAAGGCATCCGCATGTTCGCCATCGACCAGGGCAAGCTGGAAACCATGCTGGCAAGCCGCCTGTAATCTGTTCTTTTTTCTGAAAAAACCGGGCCCCTACCAAGGGGCCCGGTTTTTTTTCATGGGCTTTTTTAGCTCTGTCATAGAGTCGTCACGAAAACGTTTTAATTTCAGATTCGTTATGTTATACGGGTGGTGAAAACGATAAAAACCAAGGAGGGAGCCATGGAAATGTTCAACTTCGATTATGACGAGGTGGTTGAACTCGGTTCGCGTAGCCGCGGGACAACGGGAAAAAAACGTAAATGGCGTGAGATCGAGGCGTTGAAAGACAAGCACCGCCTGCAGAAGGAGCTGCAATCCATCGATATCGCCTATGAAGGTCTTACAGACGAGATTGAACTGTAATACCGCCAGACACCTGTAAAAGCGTCCCGCACAGCCGGGGCGCTTTTTTATGCCGAAATCGGATGATTAAAGCGGCTGGTCATGCCAGCGCGAGCGATGCCACGGGATACTGCAGACACGAGACAGACCGACGACAGACAACGCGTGCAGCCCTCCTCTTCCAGCGCCCTGACCGCCCTCGCCAACGGCATGGCATACCAACCCTCCCCTCACCCGCGAATGCAGGCCTGCGCCGTTTCAGGGCGTGTTGGGGCACTCACCGCAAGACTGGTGATCAGCAATAAAAAGCCCCCGTCGATGACGGGGGCCTGGATGCTCAAGGTCAGGCTGCGCTTAGCAGTAGCCGTAGCCCAGCAGACGCTGGTAGCGCTGCTCCAGCAGTTGCTCGGTCTCGAGCGGACGCAGGGCGTTCAGATCCTGCTGAATGCGGTCTTTCAGACGCTTGGCCATCTTTTCCACGTCGCGGTGGGCGCCGCCGAGCGGCTCCTCGACGATATTGTCGATGAGTTTCAGCTCTTTCAGACGCTGGGCAGTAATGCCCATCGCTTCAGCAGCCACGGAGGCCTTGTCGGCGCTCTTCCACAGGATGGAGGCACACCCTTCCGGCGAGATGACGGAGTAGGTGGAGTACTGCAGCATGTTGACGCGGTCACCCACGCCAATGGCCAGCGCACCGCCGGAGCCGCCCTCACCGATCACGGTGCAGACCACCGGCACGGTCAGACCGGCCATCACTTTCAGGTTGCGGGCAATCGCTTCGGACTGGCCACGCTCTTCGGCACCGACGCCGGGGTAAGCGCCCGGGGTGTCGATAAAGGTGATGATCGGCATCTTGAAGCGCTCGGCCATCTCCATCAGACGCAGGGCCTTGCGGTACCCTTCCGGACGCGGCATGCCGAAGTTGCGCTTGATCTTCTCTTTGGTCTCGCGACCCTTCTGGTGACCAATCACCATCACCGGCTCGCCGTCGAGGCGGGCGATGCCGCCGACGATGGCCTTGTCATCGGCATAGGCGCGATCGCCAGCCAACTCGTCGAAATCGGTGAAGATATGCTCGATATAGTCAAAGGTGTAGGGGCGCTGGGGATGACGCGCCATCTGGGATACCTGCCAGGCACCCAGATCACCGAAGATCTTCTTGGTCAGCTCTTCGTTTTTCTTCTCCAGCCGGCGGATCTCGTCTTTCAGATCCACGGCGTGATTGCCTTCACTCACATGTTTGAGTTCATCAATCTGCGCCTGCAACTCGGCAATCGGCTGTTCAAAATCCAGAAAAAGACTCATAGGGCCTTAGAACCTCTAATCAAAAACCAATTCAACCCGCTCTCGTCCAAGCAGGACTCGCAAGTCATCTATCAGTTGATCGGTGGGCGTCACCCGCCACTCGGTACCGAGCGTCAATCGCACCCGGGAGCCGGGGCGACGATAGTTTACCTGAACCGGACAGACTCCGGCACGGGCGGGCTCCAAAATCTCGCACAAACGCGGGAAAAAGCGATCATCAATCCGCTGTTCATCGAGGGAGATGCGGATTGCTCTGGCAAAACGCTCCCTCGCATCGTTGATATCCAGTAATTCTCGAGCAGACATTTTAAGGCCACCGGAGAAGTCATCAAAGCTGACCTGTCCAGAAACCACCAAAATGCGGTCTTTTTGCATCAATTCTTCATATTTTTCCAGCGCTTCACTGAACAGGGTCACATCGAGGCGACCGGAACGGTCGTCCAGGGTGAAGATCCCCATCTTGTTGCCACGCTTGGTCACCATGCTGCGGGCCGCAATCACCAGTCCCGCCGCCGTGGTCACGGTATCGCGGGAGGTGGGATGCAGCTCGCACAGGCGACCCGAGGTATAACGGCGCAACTCGCTGCTGTACTGGTTGATCGGGTGACCGGTGAGGTAGAGCCCGAGGGTCTCGCGCTCCCCTTCCAGCCACACCTTGTCAGGCCAGTGCGGCACGTTGGCAAACGCCTTCTTGACGTCGTCAATCTCTTCGGTAAGCACGCCGAACATGTCGACCTGCCCCACCGCCTGTGCCTTGGCGTGCTGCTCGGCGGCCCGCATTGCCTCCTCCAGCGTCGCCATCAGGGCGGCGCGGTGGGGGCCGAGCCGGTCCATGGCGCCGGAGAGAATGAGCTTCTCCATCACCCGCTTGTTAAGCTTCTTGATGTCGACCCGGTTGCAGAAGTCGAACAGATCGCGGAACGGGCCATCCTGATCCCGGGCGCTCAAAATCGCGTCGATGGGGCCTTCACCGACCCCTTTCACCGCCCCGATGCCGTAGACGATATGGCCATCTTCGTTGACCGAGAAGCGATAGCGACCGGTGTTCACATCTGGCGGGATCACCGTCAACCCCATCCGCTGGCACTCATCCACCAGGGTCACGATCTTGTCGGTGTTGTCCATATCGGCGGTCATGACCGCCGCCATGAACTCGGCCGGGAAGTGGGTCTTGAGCCAGAGGGTCTGGTAGGAGACCAGCGCATAGGCGGCGGAGTGGGATTTGTTGAAGCCGTAGCCCGCAAACTTCTCCACCAGATCGAAGATCTTCATCGCCAGCTCGCCGTCGACGCCATTTTTGATGGCGCCCTCCTCGAAACCGGCCCGCTGCTTGGCCATCTCCTCGGGCTTTTTCTTACCCATGGCACGGCGCAACATGTCCGCCCCGCCGAGCGTGTAGCCCGCCAGGGTCTGGGCGATCTGCATCACCTGCTCCTGATAGAGGATGATGCCGTAGGTCGGTTCCAGAATCGGTTGCAGGCTCTCGTGCTGCCACTTCTCGTCCGGATAGGAGATCGCTTCATTGCCGTGCTTGCGGTCGATGAAGTTATCCACCATGCCTGACTGCAGCGGGCCCGGTCGGAACAGGGCCACCAGTGCGATCATGTCCTCGAAACAGTCGGGGCGCAGCCGCTTGATCAGATCCTTCATGCCACGGGATTCCAGCTGGAATACCGCGGTGGTCTCGTAGCGCTGCAGCAGGTCGAACGACTTCTTGTCATCGATGGGGATGGCGGCGATGTCGACCGGCGGCTTGCCCTCTTTGGCAAGACGCGGGTTAATCATGCCGAGCGCCCAGTCGATGATGGTGAGGGTACGCAGACCGAGGAAGTCGAACTTCACCAGACCGGCATATTCCACGTCGTTCTTGTCGAACTGGGTCACCGGGTGATGACCCTCGTCATCGCAGTAGAGCGGCGCAAAGTCGGTGATCTTGGTGGGCGCGATCACCACGCCACCCGCGTGTTTACCGGCGTTGCGCACCACCCCTTCGAGGCGACGGGCCATGTCGATGAGGTCTTTGACCTCTTCATCCTGCTCGTAGAGCTCGGGCAGCTTGGGCTCGGCCTCGAACGCCTTGGCCAGGGTCATACCCGGATCCGGCGGGATCAGCTTGGAGATGCGATCGACAAAACCGTAGGCGTGGCCCAACACCCGGCCCACGTCCCGTACCACCGCCTTGGCCGCCATGCTGCCGAAGGTGATGATCTGCGACACCGCATCCCGGCCATACATCTCGGAGACGTGCTCGATCACCTCGTCCCGTCGATCCATGCAGAAGTCGACGTCGAAGTCGGGCATGGATACCCGCTCGGGGTTCAGGAAACGTTCGAACAGCAGGTCGAATTCCAGCGGGTCGAGGTCGGTGATCTTGAGGGCATACGCCACCAGCGAACCCGCACCCGAGCCCCGGCCCGGGCCAACGGGAATGCCGTTGTCCTTGGACCACTGGATAAACTCCATCACGATGAGGAAGTAACCCGGGAAGCCCATCTGGTTGATCACTTTCAGCTCGATGTCGAGACGCTCGTCGTACTCGCCGCGCTTGGCGGCACGCACGGCAGGATCCGGGAACAAAAACTCGAGCCGCGCCTCCAGACCCTCTTTCGACTTGGCCACCAGAAAATCTTCGGTGGTCATGTCGCCGGTCGGGAAATTGGGCAGGAAGTATTCACCCAGACGCACCGTCACGTTGCAGCGCTTGGCGATCTCCACCGTGTTTTCCAGCGCTTCGGGGATGTCGGCAAACAGCTCCGCCATCTCCTCCTGGCTGCGCAGGTACTGCTGCGGGCTGTAGCGACGGGGGCGGCGCTTGTCCATCAGGGTATAGCCATCGTGGATGGCAACCCGGATCTCGTGGGCGTCGAAATCATCGGCTGAGAGGAACACCACCTCGTTGGTGGCAACCACCGGCAGCTCGAACTCGGTGGCAATGGCCACCGCCATGTGCAGGTAGACCTCTTCGTCGGGTCGACCGGTACGCAACAGTTCGAGGTAATAGGCATCGGGGAAATGGGTCTGGTAGAAGGCGAGACACTGCTCGGTCATCTGCCGGTTGCCCTTGAGCAGGAACTTGCCCACATCCCCCTCGCGGCCGCCGGAGAGCACGATCACCCCCTTGGCATGATCGCTGAGCCAGCTCTTGTCGATAACCGGGCGCCCCTGCACATGACCGCGCTGGTAACCGCGGGAGATGAGCAGGGTGATGTTCTGGTAGCCATCGTTGTCCATGGCGAGCAAGGTAAGACGGAACTGCTCGTCGCCGAGCTCATCACTCTGCACCCAGAAGTCGGCACCGACGATGGGTTTGATCCCCTTGCCGTGGGCCGAACCATAGAAGCGCACCAGACCGCACATGTTCATCTGATCGGTCAGCGCCAGCGCCGGCATGTTGTTGGCCGCTGCCGCCCCGACGATGGGGTTGATCTTCTGCAGGCCATCGACCATGGAGAAGTCGGAGTGGACTCGCAGGTGGATAAAACGGGGTTCAGCCATCGTCATCTCCTCTCGCTGCTCAAACTAAATGGCATGGTCTACTCGATCCCCAGTGCGCGGCGCACCGGTTTGAAACTTTTGCGATATTCGGGCAACGGGCCACGCTCGGCCAGAATGGCAAGGTGCTCAGCGGTCGGATAACCCTTGTGACGGGCAAAGCCATACTCGGGATGGCGGCTGTCCAGCTCGGTCATCTCCGCATCGCGGGTCACCTTGGCCAGGATAGAGGCGGCGCTGATGGCGGCCACTAGGCTGTCGCCCTTGACCACGGCGCGCGCTTCCATCGGCAGAGCCGGGCAGCGGTTGCCATCGATAAAGACCAGCTCGGGGGTGACTTTGAGCCCTGCCACGGCGCGCTGCATCGCCAGCATGGTGGCGTGCAGGATGTTGAGCTCGTCGATCTCCTCCGGAGTGGCGCGACCGATAGCCCAGGCGAGCGCCTTCTCCCTGATCTCGTCAAACAGCGCCAGCCGTTTCTTCTCGGAGAGCTTCTTGGAGTCAGCCAGCCCGACAATGGGGTTGGCGGGATCGAGAATGACCGCAGCGGTGACCACGTCACCCACCAGCGGGCCACGGCCCACTTCGTCCACACCGGCAACCAGCTTGTCGTCAGGAATATCGATCATCATCTTGTAGCCTTGAATCAAAACAGGCCCCGCGGGGCCTGACAGGGGTTCGACTGGCGCGGCATCACCGCTCGAAAACGGATTAACGGGTAGCACGGCGCAATCGACGGTCCGAAATAGCGTTATCTGCCGAGCAGATCAGCCACCGCGTCGGCGGCCTGCGAGTCGGCATTGCAGCGGATCAGCTGGTGCAATTCGGTGAAGGTGTTGACCAGCGCACTGTTGTCGTGCTCGAAGTACTTGCTCACCTCTTCCACCAGATTCTCGGGGGTGCACTCGTGCTGGATCAGCTCCGGCACCAGCATGCGACCGGCGAGCAGGTTGGGCAGAGAGACAAATTCGGTCTTCACCAGTCGCTGGGCCAGCCAATAGCTGAACGGCTTGAGCTTGTAGCCCACCACCATCGGCTTTTTCACCAGCATGGCTTCGAGCGCCGCGGTGCCGGAGGCCAGCATCACCACGTCGGCGGCGATCATCGCCTCACGGCCCTGCCCTTCCAGCAGCACCATGTCGAGATCCGGCGCCAGCTCGGCCTTGATCGCCATAAACTGTTCGCGCCGTTTCTGGTTGACCAGCGGTACGATGAAGCCGAGATCCGGATAGCGCACCGTCAGGTGTTTGCACGCCTCGAGAAACAGGGGGGACATAAAGCCCACTTCTGCGGTGCGGCTGCCCGGCAGTACTGCCAGCCAGCGGCGATTGGCATCAATGCCGAGATTGCGACGCACTGCGGCCTGATCCGGCACCAGCGGAATATCGTCCGCCATGGTGTGACCGACAAAGCGGCAAGGGGCGTCGAAACGGTCGTAGAAAGCTTTCTCGAACGGCAGGAAGGCGAGCACCATGTCGGTGGCGGCCTTGATCTTGTGAATGCGGTTCTGGCGCCAGGCCCACACCGAGGGGCTGACATAGTGAACCGTCTTGATACCGGCGCGGCGCAGTTTCAGCTCCACTCCGATATTGAAATCCGGTGCATCCACGCCGATGAAGATATCGGGCGGATTGGCAATAAAGTGGCGCAGCAGTTCGCGACGGACCTTGAGGATGCGCGGCAGACGGCCCAGCACCTCGGTGATCCCCATGACGGAGAGCTCTTCCATCTCGAACAAGGCCTTGACGCCGAGGGCCTGCATCCGCGGCCCGGCAATCCCTTCGAACTGCGCATCCGGGTAGCGGGCTTGCAGCTCGCGCAACAGACCGGCAGCCAGAATGTCGCCGGAGACTTCTCCGGCGACGATACCGATACGAACCGGATCAGGCACGGATGATCCCGCGCTCGTTGTCTTTGAGGAAGTCCACATAGAGCTGGACGGCCGGCTCGACTTGCGCCATCTCGATCAATACCGGCAGCACCTCTTCGATGGTCTTGCCGGAGCGGAAGATCTCTTTGTAGGCACGCTTGACGGCGGAGATGGCCTCAGGCGTATAACCGCGACGACGCAGACCTTCGGAGTTGACCCCGAACGGCTTGGCGTAGTTGCCGGCAGCCATCACGTAGGGCGGCACGTCCTTGTTCAGGGCGGCGCAGCCACCGACGAAGGCGTGGGAACCAACACGGCCAAACTGGTGAATGGCGGAGAGACCACCAAAGATCACGAAGTCACCGATCACCACGTGGCCCGCCAGGGTCGCGTTGTTGGCGAAGATGCAGTTGTCACCGATGATGCAGTCGTGGGCAACGTGGACGTTGACCATGAACAGGTTACCGCTGCCCACCTTGGTCAGGGATTGATCCTGAACAGTGCCGCGGTGGAAGGTGCAGTTCTCGCGAATGACGTTGTTGTCCCCAATCTCGAGGAAGGTGCGCTCACCGGCGTACTTCTTGTCCTGGCAATCCTCACCGATGGAGGTGTGCTGGAAGATCTTGTTGCCACGGCCAATCTTGGTCGGGCCCTTGATCACCACATGGGAACCTACCCAGGTGTTGTCACCGATTTCCACCTCGGCGCCGATGACAGAAAAGGGGCCGATTTCAACCCCTTTACCGATCACGGCAGACTCATGGACGATGGCAGTATCGTGAATGATGGCAGTCAGGTCGATCACGTGTGTTAAACCTCGCGTTTGGCGCACATCAGCTCGGCGGTACAGACCACTTCACCGTCGACGGTAGCGACACCGGTGAACTTGGCAATACCGCGACGCTCTTTCAGGAACTCCACGTCGAGCACCAGTTGGTCACCGGGGCCGACCGGGCGCTTGAAGCGAGCGTTGTCGATTGAGGCAAAATAATAGAGTTCGTTTGGAGACGGCTTGCCCACCATGGTAAAGGCCAGGATACCGGTGGCCTGTGCCATCGCTTCCAGGATCAGTACGCCCGGGAACACCGGCTTGGCCGGGAAGTGCCCCTGGAAGATCGGCTCGTTGAACGAGACGTTCTTGATGGCGCGCAGAGTTTTGCGCTCATCGCTGATCTCGTAGTCGTCCACACGATCCACCATCAGGAACGGATAACGGTGGGGCAGCAGATCCATGATTTCCTGGATACCCAGGCTCTTCTTTTCAGTAGTCAAAACAGTACCCTATACCAATCGTGATTATTCTTGATCCAGCTTCTTCTCAAGCTTGCTTAACCGCTTGTGCATCTCGTCGATACGCATCACCCGGGCGGCGGTCTTGCGCCACTCTTTATTGGTTTGCAGAGGGATGCCGGAAGAGTAGACACCGGGCTCGGTAATGGGTCGCATCACCATGGCCATACCGGTAACGGTGGTCTGGTCGCAGATCTCCATATGCCCGTTAAAGACGGAAGCGCCGCCAATGATACAATATTTGCCGACCTTGAGACTACCAGCCATCACGGTGGAGCCCGCCACGGCGGTGCCGTAACCGATCTCCACGTTGTGGGCGATCTGGCACTGGTTGTCGATGATGACGTTGTCAGCGATACGGGTATCTTCCAGCGCACCACGGTCAATGGTGGTACAGGCACCGATCTCGACCCGGTTGCCAATGGTCACGCCGCCGAGCTGGGGGATCTTGATCCACTCGCCACGCTCGTTGGCATAACCGAAACCATCGGCGCCGATCACTGTGCCGGATTGAACCAGACAGTCGGTACCCATGGTCACATTGTGATAGAGGGTGACGTTGGCCCACAGCCGGGAGCGGGCTCCCAGCCGGGTATCTTTGCCAACAAAACAGCCCGGACCAATGCGTACATCGTCACCCAGCACGACGCCGGATTCGATCACTGCATTGGCACCGATGGCCACTCTCTCGCCCAGTTGCACGTCAGCCGCGATGACGGCGCTCGGATGGATATCCGTGGCCGGCTGCGGGGTAGTGTCCAGCAGTTGGGCTACCCGGGCAAAGCCCACATAGGGGTCTTTGAGCACCAGGGCATTGGTGGGACAAAATGGCAGATCCGCTTCTGTAATGAGCACGGCAGTCGCCTTGCTCTGCTCCAGATAGTGCCGGTACTTTTTGTTGGACAGGAAGGTGATATCCCCCTCCCCGGCCTTTTCCAGTGTCGCTACCTTGCGGATTTCCAGGGTTCCGTCGCCATGGACCTGGGCCCCCAGTTGCTGGGCCAGCTGTGCGAGAGTGAATGCCATCAATTAGTTGCTCTTGCTTACCTGAGAAATAACCTGGCCGGAGATGTCCAGCTTGCTGGCGGCATACGGGGCGGCATTGCGCTCCAGCACCAGATCGTAACCATTGCTCTTGGCGATGGAATCGATGGCTGCCTGTACCTTGGTCAGGATCTTGTTGCGCTCTTCGGACTGACGGCGACCGTTGTCCTGTTCAAACGCCTGACGCTTCTGGTTGAACTCCATCTGCAGCTTGGCCAGTTTCTCCTGGTTCTGCTTCTTCTGCTCGGCGCTCATGAAGGCTTCATCCTTGCGGAACTTCTCGACCAGCTTCTGGCCTTCCTGTTCCAGCTTCTGCAGCTCACGCATGCGCGGCTCGAATTCGCCTTTCAGCTTGGCTGCAACGGCTTCACGCTGGGGCAGCTTTTGGAAGACTTCGCCCATATCCACCACGGCGATCTTGGTCTCAGCGAAGGCAGAACCCATGCCGGCAGCCATCAGTGCAAAGCTCAAACCAGCTACTTTCAACGCTTTATTCACACTTACTCCTTGTTCCCTCATGGCGAGGGCTACCTGATTTACCCGATTATGCAAGCGGCGTTAGGACCGTCTTGTTACCTGGTGAGGCACGCATACCGCGCGTCCCATCATTGAAGACCCCCACCGCATGGGTGGGGGCGATACTCTGCTTAGAAAGTACGACCGATGTTGAAGGAGAAGACTTCGGTACGATCCCCTTCGTATTGCTTGATTGGCTTGGCCAGGGCGAACACCAGCGGGCCCATCGGCGAGAGCCACTGCAGGGAGACACCGGCAGAAACCCGGATATTGCCCGGGTTGGAGTAGTCCTGGCTCAGATAGTTGCAATCAGCACCGGCGGTACAAGGGTATGTCCCGTTGGCAAAGTCAGTGCTCCAGACGGTACCAGCATCCATAAAAATGGTGGAACGGATCTGCGGACGATAGGTCTCGGAAACGAACGGGGTCGGGAACACCAGCTCCAGTGACGCAACAGCCAGGGCGTTGCCGCCCACCGAGGTATCAGAACCCTCGTAACTGCCAGTCTCGCAAGGTTGATTGCCGGTACAAGTCCCTGAGCCCGGTTTGGTGTAGGTCTTGTAGATCGCCTTGGGACCAATGGTGTTGCTCTTGAAGCCACGTACCGTATCGAAACCACCGGCATAGTAGTTCTCGAAGAATGGCAGCATTGAGTCGTCGCCATAGCCGTTACCGTAGGAGACACGCCCTTTGCCGATCATCACCCAGTTGTGGTCCGCATCGAGCGGGAAGTAGTGAGCATCTTCGGCGGAGAGCTTGTAGTACTGCAGCTCCATGCCCGGCACGGTCACCTTGGCGTTGATACGCTGACGATCACCGGCGGTCGGGAACATCCCCTTGTTCAGGGTGGAGCGAGTCCAGCCAGCTGTCACATCGACGGTCACGAAGTCGAGGTTGGAGCCGTCTTGCGAGTAGATATCCCAGAACTGATCCATCTGCACCGACTGGCGGTTGTCATTCCACTGATCCCAGCAGTAGGTATTACCATCACTATCCGGGTTGTCCTTCAGACACTCCTGATAGTTCTGGGCATTGAATGACGGACGGCTCAGCTTGGTGCTCTCGATACCGGTACTGAAGTCGAGACGGTTGAACTCGTTGACCGGGAAGCCGCTGGAGAGACGGAAACCGATGGTTTCGTTCTCGTAATCGACGATATCGGCATCATCGGCGCGGAACTGGTTGTAGTAAACCCGACCACCCAGGCTGACACCATCCACGGTGAAATAGGGGTCGTTGTAGCTCAGGTCAACGTTCTTGGAGTAGTCGTTGGTGCTGGCGTTGATGGAGACCTTTTTGCCGGTTCCCATAAAGTTGTCCTGGGAGACCCCCGCCTGCAGGCTCAGACCTGACTCGGTACCGTAACCGATACCGGCGTTGATGGAGCCCGCGGGCTGCTCCTTGACCTTGAAGTCGAGGTCAACCAGGTCATCGTTGCCCGGCACTCGCTTGGTATCCACTTCGACGCTCTCGAAGTAGCCAAGGCGGTTGAGACGGCTCTTGGACTGCTCGATGTTGTCGGAGGAGAGCCAGGTGCCTTCCATCTGACGCATCTCGCGACGCAGCACCTGATCTTCGGTGGTGGCGTTACCGCTGAAATTGATGTTGCGCACATAGACACGGGGGCCCGGTTCCACGTTGACGATCAGCTCCACTTCCTTGGTCTTGTCATTAACCTGCGGGAAGGTGACCACTTTCGGATAGGCATAGCCGTAACGGCCGAGGAACTTGGAGAGCACCTCTTCGGTATGGGTCACCTGGCTGGCAGAGTAGGTGCTGCCGGCAGCGATCGGGATCAACCCCTTCATCTCGCCACCGCGATCGATCAGATCGCCTTTGAGCTGGACACCGGAGACCTTGTACTGATCCCCTTCCTTGATGTTGAGGGTGACATAGACGCCCTTCTTGTCCGGGGTCATGGAGACCTGGGTTGACTCCTGCTGGAAGCGGATATAGCCGCGATCCATGTAGTAGGAGCGCAGAGTCTCGATATCACCGGCCAGCTTCTGCTTCTGATAGCGCTGATCGGCGGTGAAGTTCCACCAGGGCACTTCGTCGCGCAGGGAGAGCTGGGCGATCAGCTTATCTTCCGGGAAGACGCTGTTGCCGACGATGTTGATCTGCTGGATCTTGGCCGCTTCCCCTTCCACGAAGGTGAACTTGAGGTCGACCCGGTTGCGCGGCAACGGGGTGACGATGGCCTTGACCTTGGCGGAGTATTTACCCACGCCATAGTAGAAATCTTCCAGTCCCTTCTCGAGGGAAGTCAGCACGGTGCGATCCAGCGGATCACCCACTCGGATACCGGAGGACTCCAGACTCTGGGTCAGTTGCTCCTCTTTGATATCCTTGTTGCCGGCAAACTCGATGCTGGAGATGGTCGGACGCTCCTTGACCATCACCTGCAGCACCTGGCCGTCACGGTAAACCTTCACATCCTCGAAGTTACCCGAGGCATAGAGCTTTTTGATGGCGCTGGCCAGAGCCACGGAATCGACGGTATCACCGACCCGGATCGGCAGGTTCAACAGTGCGGCACCCAGGGTCACCCGTTGCAGACCTTCGACCTGGATATCTTGCACCACAAAAGAGGCAGGGGCCGCCTGGGCCAGGAAACTGGCACCCAGCAGGCAACTCAACACCAATGCTTTTTTAACAGCCATTTTGTTCTTATGTGTCCTTGTTGATGCTCTGGCCTCAGAGGCGAGCGAAATCGTTAAACAGCGCAATGCCCATCAATAACATCAGAATGGCGGCGCCTATCCTGAAACCCACTTCCTGTATTTTCTCTGATACCGGCTTGCCGGTGACCGCTTCGATCAGGAAATAGACCAGATGGCCACCATCGAGCACCGGCAGGGGGAACAGATTGATAATCCCCAGGTTGACGCTGATCAGCGCCAGAAAACTCAAGAAATAGACCAGACCATAGTCGGCACTGCTGCCGGCGCCCTTGGCAATGGAGATGGGGCCGCTCAGGTTGTCCAGCGACACTATGCCAGCTACCAGCTTGCCGATCATGTCAAAGGTGAGCGTGATCAGGCTCCAGGTTTTGTCGGCCCCCTGCCACAGCGCCTGCAAAGGCCCATACTGTAACAGAATTCGATATTCATCCGGTAATGGAACCAGTTGCGGTGAGAGGCCGACAAATCCAACCAGCTTGCCCTGCACCTTGCGGCTATCCGGGGTCAGGATCACGTTGAGATCACTGTTGTTACGCTCAACCACCACTTGCAGGGATTCGTCCGGTGCCTGCTGCACCCGTTCGACAAACTGGGTCCAGGCGGTAATTGGCTGATCGCCGACTTGCTTGATGCGGTCACCGACCTGCAGCCCCGCCTTTTCACTGGCACTCTTGGCCACCACGGCAGCCACGACTGGCAGCACTTTGCCACTCAGGGGAACGATCCCCAGACTGCCGATGGGCGACTCTTTATCCGGATCGAAGGTCCAGCCGGTCAGCGACAAGGTTTTGTCGGTGGCGTAGCTGGTATTGGGTGCCTGCACCTTGAGGGTAACCGCCTCATCACCCAGATGGCTGATAAGGGCGTAGGTGACGCTCTCCCAGTCACCGGTCTGTTCATCGCCGACCCCGACAATCTCCATCCCGGGCAGCACACCCGCCTCGGCAACGATGGAGGCCGGACGCACCTCACCGATCACCGGCTTGACGCTCGGCACCCCGATGATAAACATCAGCCAGAGGGCAAACAGGGCAAACACGAAGTTGGCCATGGGGCCTGCGGCGACAATCGCCATTCGCGCCCAGACACTCTTGTGGTTGAAGGCATACTGCTCATCACCGGGCTTGAGTTCATCGACCCGGCCATCGAGCATCTTGACGTAACCACCGAGGGGGATCAGCGCCAGCACATATTCGGTGCCATCCTTGCCCATCCGGCGCCAGATCGCCTTGCCAAAACCGATGGAGAAGCGCTCAACCTTGACGCCACAGCGACGGGCCACCCAGAAGTGACCAAATTCGTGCACCGCGACCAGCAGGCCCAGCGCAACAACAAAGGCACCGATATTCCACAACACACTGCCCATCAGCCAAGCTCCTCAATCAAAGTGTGAGCACGGGCTCTTGCCGCACCATCCAGGGCAAACAGATCATCGAGCGAGCCGACGGCGCTGCTCTCCAGCGCCAGCATCACTGCTTCGTTGATCCGGGCAATATCCATAAAGCCGATGCGCCCGGCCAGGAAGGCGGCAACCGCCTCCTCGTTGGCCGCATTGAGCGCAGTGGTCGCCGCTTGTCCCTTCTGGCAGGCATTGATAGCCAGCGCCAGACAGGGGTAGCGATCGTAATCAGGCCGGATAAAGCTGAACTCTCCGACACTGAAGAAATCCAAAGGTTCCACACTGGAGGGGATGCGATTGGGATAAGCCAGCGCATGGGCGATAGGCGTACACATATCCGGATTGCCAAGCTGGGCCAGCACGGAGCCATCCTTGTACTGCACCATGGAGTGGATCACCGACTGCGGGTGGATCACCACCTGGATCTGCTCGGGCGCAGCGTTGAATAGCCAGCGCGCCTCGATGTACTCCAACCCCTTGTTGATCATGGTGGCAGAGTCGACCGAAATCTTGGCCCCCATCGACCAGTTGGGGTGAGCGATGGCCTGCGCCGGCGTCACCCTGGCCAGCTCGCTGATCTCGGTGTAACGGAACGGGCCGCCGGAACCGGTCAGCAAAATCTTGCTGATCCCCGCCGCCGCCAGATCGCAAAAACCGGGCTGGCGCTGCACGGCGGTCGGCAGGCACTGGAAGATGGCATTGTGCTCGCTGTCGATGGGCAGCAGCTCGGCGCCATGCTCGCGCACCGCCTCCATGAAGAAAGCACCGGACATCACCAGCGCCTCCTTGTTGGCCAGCAAAATGCGCTTGCCGGCACGTACCGCGGCCATGGTCGGGGCCAGACCGGCCGCGCCGACGATGGCGGCCATCACGCTATGGGCATCGGGATGGGCGGCCACCTCGCAGAGGGCGGTGGCACCAGACATGACCCGGGTCGCACTGCCGTGCGCTTTCAGACGGGCGGCCAGCTCACGGGCGGCCTCCTCATCGACCATCACGGCAAAACGGGGGGAGAATTCGAGGCAGTCCCGCAACATGGCATCCACGTTGCGGGCAGCGGTCAACGCCAACACTTGCCAACTGCCCGGGTTATGGCGCAGCACTTTCAAGGTACTCTGACCAATGGAGCCGGAGGCCCCCAGAATAACCAGTGACTTGTGCATCAAAACTCCTGACTGAGTAGCAGATAACTGAGCAGAAACACCGGCAGGGCGGCGGTCAGGCTGTCGATCCGGTCGAGAATGCCGCCATGACCCGGCAGCAGGGTGCCGGAGTCCTTGATGCCCGCTTCGCGCTTGAACATGCTCTCGGTCAGATCACCGAGCACGGAGGCAAGCACCGCCAGCAGGGAGCAAAACAGCACGGTGATCATCTTGGCAGGCACAAATCCCATCGACCAGGTGACACCGATGGCCAGCAGGCTGGCGGTAAAGAGGCCGCCACACATCCCTTCGATGGTTTTGCCCGGACTGACGGCGGGCGCCAGCTTGTGTTTACCGAACGCCTTGCCGAAAAAATACGCGCCAGAATCTGCCGCCCAGACCAGTCCCATCACGAACAACAGGATCCAGGCGCCCATCATGGGGTCATGGTAAAAGTTGTAGCCACGGATGGCGACCAGCGACCAGAAGAAGGGCACCAGGGTCACCAGACCAAACAGCGACTTGAGCCAGATAGACTCTTTCCACAGCTTGGCGCTCTGGGGATAACGCAACACCAGTAGCAGACCCAGCAGCCACCAGCTTACCGCGGTCCAGAGCACGCCCATCACCAGGGGGTGCAGGTGAGGCGTCCAGAGTTGCTCCACCGGCAGCCAAAAGAGGCTGGCACCGAGCAACAGACAAAATACGATGGGCAACCATTGCTGCGGGGCAGCACAGACAAACCCACTCCATTCGCGACTGGCCAACAAAAACACCAGCGCAGCCAACAGGGCAAAAAATTTCAATGGCAGAAAGAAGAGCGCCCCCAACACCAGGGGGATCAACATCAAAGCAGTAATAATTCGTTGTTTTAGCAAAAGAAACCTCTCTCTTGGGAGCGGGGTTTAGCCGGTCTGCTGCTCGGCGATCAATTCCCGTATCTGTTCACCGGTGCAACCGAAGCGACGCTCGCGGGCAACGAAAGAGGCGACAGCCTCACTGAACTCGGCCTCGTTGAAATCGGGCCACAATACCGGGGTAAAATAGAGCTCGGCATAGGCGAGCTGCCATAACACAAAGTTGCTGATGCGATGATCGCCACCGGTACGGATCAACAGGTCCACGGGTGGCAGATCGGCCATGCAAACCTCGCGGGTCAGCATGGACTCATCAATGTCGTCAGCGACCAGTTCACCGGCCGCGACCGCTTTGGCCAGCTTGCGGGCCGCCTGGGCGATATCCCACTGGCCGCCATAGTTGGCCGCAATGTTCAGGGTCAACCCCTTGTTATTGGCGGTCAAGGCTTCCGCCTTGGCGATTTTGGCCTGCAACCGCTCACTAAAGCGAGCAGTATCGCCAATCACCTTGAGCCGGATCCCGTTGTTGTGCAGTTTCTGCACCTCACGACCCAGCACTGTGATGAACAGTTCCATCAAGGCACTGACCTCCCCTTCCGGGCGGCGCCAGTTCTCGCTGGAGAATGCAAACAGGGTCAATGCCTCGATCTTGGCACGCGCAGCAAAGGTAACGGCCTCGCGCACTGACTTGACGCCCGCCTTGTGGCCATAAACCCGCATCTTGCCTCGGTTCTGGGCCCAGCGACCGTTACCATCCATGATGATGGCGACGTGACGGGGTAAAGACGAGTTGGCACAATCACCCAACGCAGCCAAAAGCGACATGTAATTCTCCCACAAAGACAAAAGCGCCGTGCAGGGGCACTACACGGCGCTCGTAATATACCTTTCAGACGGTTAGATTTCCATTAGCTCCTTCTCCTTTACGGCAAGGGCCTCATCGACCAGCTTGACGTAGGAGTCGGTCAGCTTCTGGATCTCTTCCTGGGCACGACGGTCGTCATCCTCGGAGATCTCTTTGTCCTTCAGCAGTGCTTTCAGGTCGGCGTTGGCGTCACGACGGATGTTGCGCACGGCAACACGGGCGTTTTCCGCTTCGGCACGGACGATCTTGGTCAGGTCGCGACGACGCTCTTCGGTCAGCGGCGGCAGCGGCACGCGCAGGGTCTGGCCATTGCTGGACGGGTTCAGGCCCAGATCGGAGGTCAGGATCGCCTTCTCTACCGCCTGGATCATGGAGCGGTCAAAAATGGAGATGGAGAGGGTGCGCGCATCTTCTGCCACGACGTTGGCCAACTGTTTCAGCGGAGTGGCTGCACCGTAGTACTCAACCTGGATGCCGTCGAGCAGGCTCGGGTGAGCACGGCCGGTACGGATCTTGGACATTTGGGTCTTGAGCGCTTCTACGCTCTTGCCCATACGGTCCTTGGCGTCGTTTTTAATCTCGTTGATCACAGTGGTTTTCCTTTTGGCGAACGAGCCGTTACACGGCCCGTGTCTATCTTATTTACTGACGTGATGGATAGGATAAGAGCGCCAGGTGGCTCACTTTTATCTTATTTACCAACGTGGTGGATCAGAGTGCCTTCCGGTTCACCCATGATGACCCGGCGCAGGGCGCCCGGTTTGTTCATGTTGAACACGCGGATCGGCAGATCATGGTCACGCGCCAGGGTAAAGGCAGCAAGATCCATCACCTTGAGCTCTTTTTCAAGAACTTCATCATAACTCAGTTCATGATACAGCACGGCATCCGGATTCTTGACCGGATCTTCGTTGTATACACCATCAACCTTGGTGGCTTTGAGCACCACGTCAGCTTCGATCTCGATCCCGCGCAGGCAAGCCGCAGAATCGGTAGTAAAGAAGGGGTTGCCGGTACCGGCAGAGAAGATAACGACTTTGCCAGCGCGCAGCTGGCTGATTGCCTCGGCCCAGCTGTAGGAGTCACAGACGCCCTGCAGGGAGATGGCAGACATCAGACGGGCATTCACATAAGCACGATGCAGGGCATCACGCATGGCCAGACCGTTCATCACGGTTGCCAGCATACCCATGTGGTCGCCCACCACGCGGTTCATGCCCGCTTTGGCAAGACCAGCACCACGGAACAGGTTGCCGCCACCGATGACCAGACCGACCTGAACACCCAACTCAACCAGTTCTTTGATCTCTTGGGCCATACGCTCCAGCACCGCCGGATCAATGCCGAAACCCTCGGATCCTTGCAGGGCTTCACCACTCAACTTCAGAAGAACACGTCTGTATGCAGGTTTGGGATTGGTACTCATGTCACTGATTCCTGGTCATATAAAGACCGCGACATAAGTCGCGGTCTGGGGAAACGGAAAAACCGGTTCGATTAGGCCTTTTGAGCGGCCGCGATTTGGGCTGCAACTTCAGCAGCGAAATCGGTCTCTTGCTTCTCGATGCCTTCGCCCACTTCGAAACGGGTGAAGGAGACAACGTCAGCGCCTTCTTTCTTCAGCAGCTCGGCAACGGTCATGGAAGGATCTTTCACGAACGGTTGACCAGTCAGGGAAACCTCACCGGTGAACTTCTTCATGCGGCCTTCAACCATCTTCTCGGCGATCTCTTTCGGCTTGCCGGAGTTGATGGCGATGTCGATCTGGATTTCGCGCTCTTTGGCAACGACATCAGCAGACACGTCTTCAGGCTTGACGAATTGCGGGCTGTTGGCTGCAACGTGCATGGCCAGATCTTTGGCCAGCTCGGCAGAACCACCGGTCAGCTTGGTGATAACACCAATGCGGGAACCGTGAACGTAGGTACCCAGGTTGTCACCTTCAACCAGCATCACGCGACGCAGGTTCATGTTCTCACCGATCTTGGCGATCAGGTTGGTGATGGTCAGCTCGACGGATTCGCCGTTACCGAAGTCAGCGGCTTTCAGCGCGTCAACGTCAGCAATTTTCTGGGTCGCAGCGATATCAGCGATCTTCTGGCCCATTGCCATGAAGCTGGCATCTTTGGCGACGAAGTCGGTTTCGCTGTTCAGCTCGATCATGACGGCAACGTTGCCTTCGGTGCGAGCAAAGATAACGCCTTCAGCGGCGATACGGCCCGCTTTCTTGGCGGCTTTGGCCTGACCGGATTTGCGCATGTTCTCAATTGCCAGCTCGATATCACCAGCAGCTTCTTCCAGTGCTTTTTTGCAATCCATCATGCCAGCGGCAGTGCGCTCGCGCAGTTCTTTTACCAGGGCGGCAGTAACGTTAGCCATGTCCAGTATCCTCGGTCTTGAATTGACAAGAAACAGGGGCCACAAGGGCCCCTGCTAACCAATTACATCAGCTTGGTTAATAAGGGCTTTACAGTCCTTATCAATTACTCAGCTTCAACGAAGCCATCTTGTTCGGCTTGAACAACGATGTCCTGAGCGCGAGCTTCCAGTACGGTGTCAGCAGCAGCATTCAGGTACAGCTGTACGGCACGGATAGCGTCGTCGTTACCCGGGATGACATAGTCAACGCCGTCCGGGTTGGAGTTGGTATCAACGATGGAAACTACCGGGATACCCAGGTTGTTGGCTTCTTTGATAGCGATATGCTCGTGGTCGGCATCGACAACGAACAGAACGTCAGGCAGGCCGCCCATGTTCTTGATACCACCCAGGCTCTTCTCCAGCTTTTCCATTTCGCGAGTACGCATCAGCGCCTCTTTCTTGGTCAGCTTTTCGAAGGTACCGTCCTGGCTCTGGGTTTCCAGATCTTTCAGGCGCTTGATAGACTGACGAACGGTTTTCCAGTTGGTCAGCATACCGCCCAGCCAGCGGTGGTTTACATAGAACTGGTCGCAACGCTCAGCGGCTTCTTTGACGGCTTCAGACGCGGCACGCTTGGTACCTACGAACAGTACCTTGCCTTTCTTGGCAGCTACGGAGCTGATGAAGTTCATGGCATCGTCAAACAACGGAACGGTTTTTTCCAGGTTGATGATGTGAACCTTGCTGCGGGCACCGAAGATGTAGGATTTCATTTTCGGGTTCCAGTAACGAGTCTGGTGACCGAAGTGAACGCCGGCTTGCAGCATGTCGCGCATAGAAACTTTAGCCATTTTATACCTCTGTATGGGGTTAGGCCTCCACACATCCCATATAACCGACCTGTTAAGGCACCCCGGTATATGTGTCGATGTGTGTGTGTTATTGATTAAGGGTGATGAAATGGTGGACGCAAGTTCCCCATTCCGGCGCGCTTTATACCATAACTTTGCTCAGGACACCACCGGCCGACACCCGAAACGGGTGTAAATATGGATCCCGCCAGAGGATGCTGCGACGCTGATTTGACGTTGTGATGACAATCACACTGGAAGTACGCGGGGGTTGCGGATAAAATTTTGCCCTGATTGCAAACGCATCTATTTTTCATTACCTGTCCTGTCTGCCCTCGCAGGCCCAGCGGCAGGCCGCAAGAGAGATCCCATGTCCATTAAAATCAAGACACCGGAAGAGATTGAAAAGATGCGCGTTGCCGGCCAATTGGCCGCCGATGTGCTGGTCATGATTGCGCCCCATGTCAAAGCTGGCGTCACCACTGACGAACTGAACACCCTCTGCCACGACTATATGGTCAACGTACAACAGGCGGTTCCGGCTCCGCTCAACTACCACGGCTTCCCCAAATCCATCTGCACCTCGGTGAACGATGTGATCTGCCACGGTATCCCGAATCACAAGAAGCTGCGCGATGGCGACATCATCAACCTGGATATCACCGTCATCAAGGATGGCTACCACGGCGATACCTCGGCCATGTTCATCGTGGGGGAAACCACCCCGCTGCGCCGTCAGCTCTGCAAAGTGGCGCAAGAGAGCCTCTACGCTGCCATCAAGACGGTGCGTCCGGGTGCCTGCATCACCGAGATTGGCGCCGTTATTCAGCCCATCGTCGAGAAGGCCGGTTTCTCCGTGGTACGTGACTACTGCGGTCACGGCATCGGTGCCGAATTCCATGAAGAGCCGCAGATCCTCCACTACCGCAACAGCGGCAAGCAGGAGCTGAAAGCGGGCATGTGCTTCACCATCGAGCCGATGGTCAACAGCAAGAAGTATCACTGCAAGGTCAATCCGAAGGATGGCTGGACCGTGACCACCAAGGATGGCGGCGATTCCGCCCAGTGGGAGCACACCCTGCTGGTGACCGAGGATGGCTGCGAGGTGCTCACCCTGCGCCCCGATGACACTATCGACCGCTTCATCAAACACAGCTAACATCGAACCCCGGCCCTGAACTCCCAAAGCGCCGGGGTTTTTACTTCTGTTTCAGCCATTTGCCTGCCACTTGCGTGTGAGATGCCATGGACGCCAGCCTGCTTTCCCCTCATTTGTTACCCGATGACCAGCTCACCCGCGACAACTGCAAAGAGTACCTGAGCCGCTTTCTCGGTTGGCTGCACGCCCGTTTCGATGCCGGTGACAACATCATCGAGCTGGTCGCCACCCGCTCCGAGTACATGGATCAGCTGCTCTGCCGCCTCTGGCAGAAGTTCGGCTTTGACAAGAGCGACCTCACCCTCATTGCGGTAGGCGGTTATGGCCGCGGCGAGCTGCACCCCCACTCCGATATCGACCTGCTGATCCTCTATGACGGCGATGAGCTGGACGAAGTGCTGGGGCTGCGGATCGGCGAGTTCATCACCCTGTTGTGGGATCTCAAGCTGGAGGTGGGTCAGGCGGTGCGCAACGTGGCCGAGTGCCTCGAACAGGGGCGCGCCGATATCACAGTCGCCACCAACCTCATCGAGGCGCGCTATATCACCGGTCGCAAAGAGGGTTTCCGGCAACTGAAAGAGGCCACCGGCCCCCAGCACTTCTGGCCAAGCGAAGCCTTCTTTCGCGCCAAACGGCAGGAGCAGGCGGAGCGCCATCAGCAGTTTCTCGGCACCGCCTACAAGCTGGAACCCGATCTCAAGAGCAATCCGGGCGGTCTGCGCGACATTCAAACCCTCGCCTGGGTCGCACGCCGCCACTTTGGCGCCACCACTTTATTCGAGATGACCAGCCACGGTTTTCTAAACCGCGCCGAGTACCGCGAACTGCTCGACTGCCAGAACTTCCTCTGGAAGGTGCGCTTTGCCCTGCATATGGCCATCAACAAGGGGGACAACCGCCTGCTGTTCGATCGCCAGCGCACCGTGGCCCAGATGCTGGGGTTCGAGGGGGAAGGCAACACCCCGGTCGAGCAGATGATGAAGCGCTTCTACCAGACGGTGCGGCGAGTCTCCGAACTCAACGAGATGCTGCTGCAGCTGTTTGACGAGGCGATCCTCGGCAACACCGCCATGGATGTGCGCCGCCTCTCCGATGAGTTCCAGCTCCGTGGCCGCCTCATCGATGCGGTGGATGCCGAGCTGTTTAGCCGTGAACCGGCCGCCATCCTGCGTCTCTTCTATCAGATGGCCCAGCATCCCGAGATTGCGGGCATCCACTCGGCCACCCTGCGCCAACTGCGCGAGGCGCGCCGTAAACTCAACTGCTGGCTGCAGGACTTGCCCGACTGCCGTCGCCTGTTTATGGCGCTGCTGCGCCACCCCAACGGCATCGGCCTGCCGCTCACCCTGATGCACAAGTACGGCATCCTCGCCGCCTATCTGCCGCAGTGGAACCTCATCGTCGGCCAGATGCAGTTCGACATGTTCCACGCCTACACAGTCGATGAGCACACCCACCGACTGCTCAAGAACATTCACCAGTTCCCCAATCCGGCCAGCCGCCAGAGTCATCCGCTCTGCCACGAGGTGTTCACCCGGCTGCGCAAACCGGAGCTGCTCAGCATCGCCGCCCTGTTCCACGACATCGCCAAGGGGCGGCGCGGCGATCACTCGGAACTCGGCGCCGTCGATGCGCTGGAGTTCTGCCAGTTACACGGTCTGGATCGCTACGAGAGCCGACTGGTGGCCTGGCTGGTGCGCCACCATCTGCTGATGTCGGTCACCGCCCAGCGCCGCGATATCTACGACCCCGACGTGGTCACCGACTTCGCCCAGAAGGTGCGCGACGAGCAGCATCTCGACCTGCTCTACTGCCTCACCGTGGCCGACATCTGCGCCACCAACGACACCCTGTGGAACGACTGGAAGGGCACCCTGCTGCGGGAGCTCTACTTCGCGACCCAGAAAGCGCTGCGCCAGGGGCTGGAAAACCCGCCCGACATGCGGCTGCGCATTCGCGAAAACCAGCGTCAGGCCAAGCAGTTCATGGCGCAGCGCGATATATCAGAAGAGGCGATCAACCAGCTCTGGGCCGATTTCAAGGCGGATTACTTCCTGCGTCACAGCCCGGAGCAGATCGCCTGGCACTGCCGCCACATCATCGAGCATGGCGACAATCCGGCGCCGCTGGTGATCATCGGCAAACACCCGACCCGCGGTGGCAGCGAGGTGTTTATCTACTGCCGCGATACCCCGAATCTGTTTGCGACCGTCGCCTCGGCGCTGGATCAGAAGAACCTCAACATCCACGACGCCCAGATCATGAACTCGCGCAGCAACTTCGTGCTCGATACCTTCGTGGTGCTGGAACCGAGCGGCGAACCCATCAGCCCCAACCGCACCGCCACCATCAAGAAGGCGCTGGAGAAGGCGTTGCAGGAGCCGGGCAAGCTGGTACTGCGCAACAAGCCGCTGTCGCGGCGCCACCGCCAGTTCAGCGTGCCGACCCGGGTGGTCTTCCTGCCCCACAAAGGGGAGAGCCGCCACACCCTGATGGAGCTGACTGCCCTCGACACCCCCGGCCTGCTGGCCCGGATCGGCGCGGTATTCCAGCAGTGCGGGCTGTCGCTGCACGCCGCCAAAATCGCCACCTTCGGTGAGCGGGTCGAGGACTTTTTCAGCCTGACCAGCCTCGATGGCGAGCCATTGACCGCCGAGCAGCAACAGCAGCTGGAAGAGCGGCTGGTACACCAACTCAACCCCCAGCACTCGGTGCTGGAGTAAGCGTTCCGTGTTTCGAAAGAGGCTGGTTATCGGGCGTTTTTTGCCATGCCAAACAAATGGTTGGCGCACACCGGGCGAAGAAATGGCCGCTGGCCGGAAGAATTCCGGTCAACCCCTTAAAAACAGTCGGAAAAGTGTGATACAACAAACAGAATTTTTTAAAGGAAACCTGTCATGACCGAGTTGCAACAGATCATTGAAGCGGCCTTCGAGCGCCGCGACACCATTACTCCGGGCTCCGTGGATAGCGCCACCAAGTCCGCCATCCTGCAAGCCATCGACCTGCTGGACTCCGGCAAGGCGCGGGTTGCCGAGAAGATCGCCGGTGAGTGGGTTGTCCATCAGTGGTTGAAGAAAGCGGTACTGCTCTACTTCCGCATCAACGACAACGGCATCATCAAGGGCGACGATGCCCAGTACTACGACAAGGTTCCCCTCAAGTTCTCCAACTATACCGCCGAGCAGTTCAAGGAAGCGGGTGTGCGCGTGGTGCCGCCGGCAACCGCCCGCAAAGGCTCCTTTATCGCCCCCAATACCGTGCTGATGCCCTCCTATGTCAACATCGGCGCCTTCGTTGATGAAGGCACCATGGTCGATACCTGGGCCACCGTCGGCTCTTGCGCCCAGATCGGTAAAAACGTCCACCTCTCCGGCGGCGTCGGCATCGGCGGCGTGCTGGAGCCGCTGCAAGCCAACCCGACCATCATCGAAGACAACTGCTTTATCGGTGCCCGCTCCGAAGTGGTTGAAGGCGTCATCGTCGAGGAAGGTTCTGTCATCTCCATGGGCGTCTTCATCGGTCAGTCCACCCGCATCTATGACCGCGAAACCGGCGAGATCCACTACGGCCGCGTACCGGCTGGCTCCGTGGTCGTTTCCGGCTCCCTGCCCTCCAAATGCGGCAAATACAGCCTCTACGCGGCGGTGATCGTCAAGAAGGTCGATGCCAAGACCCGTGCCAAAGTTGGCATTAACGCCCTGCTGCGCTCCATCGACGAGTAACCAGCATTGCTGTGCTGAAAAGGGCGCCTGATGGCGCCCTTTTGATTTTGGCGCCCCTGTCACAGGCAAGCCATCAGGCATCGGTTAAGATAATCGGGACAGGATCGTTTCAAACCGAGGAAGCCCGATGTACGAGAATCTGAAGAGCCTGGGGATCCAGGATCCCGCCTCCGTCGACAGCTATACCCTGCGCCAGGAGGCCAACCACGACATCCTCAAGATCTACTTCAAGAAGCAGAAGGGCGAGTTCTTCGCCAAGAGTGTCAAATTCAAGTATCCGCGCCAGCGCAAAACCATGCTGGTCGACTCCGGTACCCATGAGTACAAGGATGTCACCGAGATCAACGCCAACCTCAAGTATGTGGTAGATGAACTCGACAACCTGACCCAGGGCGTCCATGTCGAGATCGACCCGGACATCAAGCAGAAGATCCTGCGCGACCTGCGTCATCTGGAAAAAGTGGTGCAGAACAAGATCAGCGAAATCGAACGGGATCTGGAGAAACTCTAACCCTACCCACTCGACAACAGAGCGCCTTGATGGCGCTCTTTTTATTGGCTGGCATTATCTGACCTGATGATGCCGTTTGATGAGGTGAGCAAGGCCCGCCACCTTGTACTGTTGGGCCAACATTGGGCAACGTTACACATCGCCCCCTTGGACAACACAACCCCTGCCAAGCCCCGACTCACGCTACAAGCAACCACAAATAGCAAGAGGGAGGCTTTCGCCTCCCTCTTCAAACACTCGGATATTCAGGCAACAGGATTAGTTGCTCTTCATCCAGATGTCCATGTCGGTTTTCAGGTTGTCAGACTTGGTACCGAAGATGGCTTGTACGCCGGAACCAGCTACTACCACACCGGCAGCACCCAGTTTCTTCAGGCCAGCCTGGTCAACTTTGGCAACATCTTTCACGCCAACACGCAGACGGGTGATGCAAGCATCCAGAGAAGCGATGTTCTCTTTACCACCGAAGGCAGCAACCAGCGCAGCAGACATTTCGTCTTTGCCGTGACCAACGGTCTCTTCAGCAGTCTCGTCTTCACGACCCGGAGTTTTCAGGTTCATGGCACGGATAACGAAGCTGAATACGACGTAGTAGATGGCAGCGTAAACCAGACCCAGACCTACCAGCAGCAGCATGTTGTCGGCACGTGGAGATTGCACCACGAAGTCGATGAAGCCGTTGGAGAAGGTGTGACCGTGTACGATACCCAGAGAGTTGGTCAGCACATAAGCCAGACCAGCCAGTACAGCGTGGATGGCGTACAGCACCGGAGCGATGAACAGGAAGGAGAATTCAATCGGCTCGGTGATACCGGTCAGGAAAGAGGTCAGGGCAGCAGAGGCCATGATACCCACGATCTTGGCGCGGTTTTCCGGCTTGGCAGCGTGAGCAATGGCGAACGCAGCAGCAGGCAGACCGAACATTTTGAACAGGTAGCCACCAGCCAGCTGACCGAAGCCGTTACCGGCAGCGCGGGAAGCGTCATCAGCAGTCAGGAAGCAGGTCATGATACCGTGAACAGTTTCACCGGCGCCGTTAACGCAGGTACCCGCCTGATAGAAGAACGGCACGTTCCAGATGTGGTGCAGACCGAACGGGATCAGGGAGCGCTCGACCACGCCGTAGATACCGAAGGCCAGTACCGGGTTCTGGTTGGCAGCCCAGTCAGAGAAGGCACCGATAGCGCCACCTACTGGCGGCCAAATCACGGACAGGATTACACCCAGACCGATGGAGAGGAAACCGGTGATGATGGGTACGGCACGTTTGCCCGCGAAGAAGCCCAGATACTCTGGCAGCTGGATCTTGTAGAAGCGGTTGAACGCCCAGGCAGCGATACCACCGGCCATGATACCACCCAGCACGCCGGTCTCGATGGTTTCAACACCCATCACAGGTGCCATGACTTTCAGGGTAGCGACCATGATGCCGTAGCCAACGATGGCTGACAGACCGGATACGCCGTCGTTATTGGTAAAGCCCAGAGCAACACCCACTGCGAACAGCAGGGCCATCTGACCAAATACGGAACCACCAGCTTGCTCCATCAATTGGGAGACAATTTCTGGCAACCAGCTGAAGTGGGCAGCACCCACCCCCAGCAGAATACCTGCGACCGGCAAGACTGATACTGGCAGCATCAGCGCCTTACCAACCTTTTGCAGATTAGAGAAAGCATTTTTGAACATTGTGTGCGCTCCTGAATGGATTGTCTTCCCTGAACGATCTATCTGAATGAAATAACCACTGATTCATCCAGATATCTTCGAGTCGGGCTTGTTTATTTTGACCATCAGAATATAACCCAGCGGGTCATAAATTGCTGCTTTAGGAAGCGGGGGAATATTGAATTTGGAGGGAAGATCACAACTTGTTTAGCAGCGAAAAAACAACGTTAATATAAGTTAGTAATCGGCATTATCACTCTATTACAAACATATATGAATTGCAGTTTCACTTTGTATTTTAATAATGCAACTTGCATCACCAAGAAACCAATTGTAACCCAATGTAACCACATCATTTTTATTTATTACAGTCTACCGATTAAAAAGGCCTCCAACAAGGGAGGCCTTAATAAATATATCTGACCAACTACAGCCGATATTACTCTATTTTTGTGAGCGCTTTACTGCATCGACAAACACGGTTTTTGCCTTGGTTGAACCGGCACGCTCGGCCTCGTTCACCAGCTTCATCGCCTTGTCGATATCCCCCGCCTTGACCGCTTTTTCGATCTGGCTCTGATAAAAGGCTTCCGTTTCACTCAGCATGGCAGGAGCAGGTTTGGCTACGACCGCAGCTGTTGCAGTTGTGGTAACAGCAACAGCCGTCGCCGGAGCGGCCTGACTCATCGCAACCTTATCTGCGTACTCGGGTTTGAACACAGCCTCAAGGCCCTGCCCCTTGGCCATATCGACCACCTCAATCTGTACCAGCCCCCACGGTGAATGCGGGATCACGGGATCCGGCATTGCTGGCTCAACCGTTTGGTTGGCACGAGCGAAGGCTTTTGCCGGGTGCAATATGGTGGTACTGCCAGCCAGCTGGCTGGCTGGGGCATAAATAATCATATAGGTTTCAGCTGCAGGATTGCCCGGCATGCTGCGATCAACGAATACCTTTCCTTCGATCCTGTCATTGTCCAACAGATGCGCCGGCTGGTAACTGAACACTGATTCACCCAGCACGCGCGTCACCTTGAACTGACTATCCAGCATAATGACCTTGGGTACCAACACCGTCTTGCTTACCTGAGATGCGACCTTGATGGCCAGGTTGCCTGTGTTGGCTGGCAGGCGATAAGCCGCAAAGTAGCTCATCCCCTCATCAAACTGAAAAGCGGGTTGCTGGCCATCGATGGCCAGCAAGGTCTCACCTTCAGGCAAGGGGGTATAACTGAAATCTTTAAACGCCACACAGCAGCTTGAGGCTTTGGCCAGCGCTTGCTTGGCCTGGTCTGCATCGCTCAAGATAGAGCCATGTTCTTGCAGAGGAACAACCATGTTTCCGGCACAACCGGTTAATAGCGCAGTGATTACGGCTGCAATAGACATCTTTACCCGTTTCATTTTTCTTATCTCCATAACCCGGTGGCCGTGATCCGGCGAAACAAAACTGCCCCCATACGGGGGCAGTCACTAACTTAACTTAAACTTATGCTTACCACCAGGCTTCCGCCTGAACACCAAAGTTCCAGGTATCTTTAGCAGTTTTGCTGTCGTATGGTGTACCAGCCATGTCGTTGTCTTCTAACGCAACATAGGAGGCAAACACTCGGATCTCAGGACGGGCCCAGAAACTTGAGCCAGCAGACCAAGCCTGCGCCAGTGTCAGCTTATAACCAGAATCTTTGGCTTCAGAGCCATCGGTAGACTTGTTGGTGTCTTTGAAGTAACCACCTTCGAAGATGGTCTTGTTGAAATCATCCCACTTGTACATAGGACGAGCAACAACAGACATAGTTTCCCAGCTGTCATTGGTATCCCACATATCATTGCCTACACCGTAGACCAACTGGTGGCCCATCTCCCAGGAGTTACCCATCGGGATCACACCCCAGTTGATCAAGCGATAACCATCGGCACCGTCTTTGGCTTCAGCACCATACCAAGAACCATCACCATAGAAAGCCATGGTCTTGGAATAACCTTCGGTACCATACTGCAGTACGGTCTTGTTGAAGCCACCCAGCACACTTGCTGTCAGCTCAGCTGTCAGCATTACACCATCTTTAGCATTTTTGTACTGACTGTTTGAAGAGTCCTTTTGAGCATCGGTGGGATTAACAAGCGCATAATCAACGCCGACTTCTAAAGAAGCATCCTGCCATAGCGGAATACCTGCATAACGCAGATCAAGGGTGTTTACATCCATTCCATCGAACTTGGTCCAACCGTCCTTGCCATCCCAGCCACGATCATTACGAATCCATGCGAAGGATACTTTGCCCGGACCAGCTTGAACGCCTTCAATACCAGCGCCAGCACCGGAGATGTTCCAGTAGTAGAAGTCAGAGATATGGATATCGTGACGTTGGTAGTAACGCTTACCAGCCCACAATGTGGCCTCAGGAGCAAAGTTCAGCAAGCCTTTAGCTTGTACGTTGAACTGACGCAGAGCGAACTCAGAGTCGCCGCTACACTGTTTTTCATCGAAGTTACATACTGACCCAGTACCTTCCCAGTCATTGGAACCGTTAGAGCTCATGGCAAACATGGAGTCAACATAGAAAGTTTTACCATCTTTGTTGAATACTTCCTGGCCCAGCTGAACTTCACCATAAGTGTCATCTTCATTACCAAGACGACCCACTTTTTGTTTGCTCAAAGTCTGCATGTCACCATCACTGGAAACACCGACACCAGAACGCATATAACCGTGGAAATCTACGGCAAAGGCGGCTTGGGAAGCCAGGGCGGCAGTAACAGCTGCTGCAATCGGGAGCCACTTCATTTTCATTGTCATATTCCTTATTTCCCGCAGTGAGGAGTGTGATCCTGAATATTCAACTTCTTATCACCATGTAATCCTGTTGGTGATAACCGAGGTTGATTATAGGGAGCGTATTTCACGACAAATATGAAGCGACTCACAAAATGGCGACAAATCGCTCGGCAAACGATCGCCACAACACTGACAAGTAAAAAATCGCCACCTCATGCAATAAAAAACCAACAATCACATAAATTCAGCAATCACAGCAAACCTGAAAGCGTTACCAGCAATTAATTTGCGATAGAACCAAAGTCATTATTTTACGATTGGATGACAAAAACATGACTGAGATCGCTTTCAAGATTGAACTTTTATTTAGATGACGGGTCTGCAGCAAGGTTGAAACCATTTCAGCCATGGGATAGTGCGCGAGGGGAATATCCCTCTTTCAGTTAGGGAAATATGCCGGTGACAGGCTATTGAATTTGTACAAATAACAATCCCCTGCCGATTAGGGATCAGGGGATTGATATGGCTCTATTTCAGAGAATATTCAGGGCTGAATATCCCACTTTTGCAGCCAGCTGAGAGCCACCTGTTCGGGTTCATCGTGCACGGTGGCATCCAGCTCCAGCGGGGGAATCACTCGCGTGGCCCCCAGCTCTTGCAGCAATCCGTCCAGCCGACGGCCCGCGCCACAGAAATGCTCATAGCTGCTGTCACCCATGGCGATCAGGGCATAACGCAGCCCCTTGAGCCAGGGTGCCCTGTCAGCCAGTTCGCTGGCAAAGGGCTGCAGATTGGGTGGAATGTCCCCCTGCCCTGTGGTGGCACTGACCAGCAATAAAAAACGGCCGGGGTCGATGTCCGCCAGCCGTGCTTCTTCGTGCAGGGAACAGTGATGCCCCTTGCGTTCCAACTCATCTGCCAGGGTCTCGGCCACCAGCATGGCTGCGCCGTAGACACTCCCTACCACGATATCGATCTGCGCCATTCTCCGCTCCCTGCTTGAGTCACTCTTTTTGAGCAACGCTCGTGAGCAACTCTATCAGCAAGCTGGTGTCAGATGCCACCCGATCAGGGCCGAGGATCAGGCGCTTAGTAGTCGCTCTCGCTGGCGGGCCAACCCAGCTCGGCAAACAGCCGCAGCACATCCTGACCGAGCGGTGCTTGGATCCGCATCGGCACCTTGAGCACCGGATGGGTAAAGCTCAGGGTGCGGGCCACCAGCAGCAGCCGCTCACAGCCAAAGTGCTCGCGAAAGAAACGGTTGTGACGGCCATCCCCATGGGTGGTGTCCCCGACGATAGGGTGGAACAGATGATCCATATGGCGGCGCAGCTGATGCTTGCGGCCGGTCTTCGGGAACAATCTGACCAGGCTGTAACGACTGGTGGGGTGCTTCTTAGAGACCGCGTGGGGCAGCTCGACCTGATGCAGGCGACGGAAGGTGGTGACGGCATCCTGCGCCGGGCGATCCGGGTTGCTCATGGCATCGGCAATCTTGTCCAGCTGCTCCTTGAGGGGATAGTCGATCACCCCCTGCTCGGGCGCCCAGCCGCGCACCAGTGCCAGATACTCCTTGTGCACCTGACGTTGGGTAAAAGCTTCGGTCAGTGCGCGGGCAATCACCGGATCGAGCGCAAACAGCAGCACGCCGGAGGTGGGACGGTCGAGGCGATGCACCGGATAGACATGGCGACCACCGATGAGATCACGGGTCATCTGCATGGCAAAACGGGTCTCGCCCTTGTCGAGCCAACTGCGGTGTACCAACAGACCGGACGGCTTGTTGACCGCCACCAGCCACTCATCCTGATAGAGCAGGGTCAGCCTCAGGTCACTCTCTTCTCGCGTTTGCTCTGGCATCATTGTTCGATCACTTTGCCGGAGAGCAGCAGGTCGAAGCGGGCGATCAGCCGCAGCAGCGCTTCTACCTCGGCCAGCTGCTCTTTGTAGACTTCGCTGGCCATGGGATAAAGAGATACGCTGGTGGGCAACGGCGCCTGCAACATCACCAACTGCTCCATGCGCGGGATCAGCACGAACTGCAGCCACTGATCAAAGCTCAGGGTATCGACACAAAAAGGCAGGGTGCTTGCCAGAGCTTCGTCACCGGGATGGTCAGCTTGCCAGCGCTCAAGGCGCTGCAACTCGGCGGTGAGTTCCCCCAACAGGCCAGCTACCAGCAAATATTGATTCATCTCGCTCTCTTCCTCATAACCACAAATTGATCCGCCGACCCGACAGGGTCAGCCAGGATGCCGATACATTCAGTCGCACAGCACCGGCGGTTCTGCCGGGTCATCGACATACACGGCAGCCAGCGCGGCCTGCCGCCTTTAAAAAAGGGCGATACTATACACCTCCCCCCGCATGGCTGCCATGTTGATATCTGCCGCAACACGCGTCTGCTGCCACTGGCTATCCTCGGCAAGGGCCTTATAATCGGCCCGCATCACCATTAGCCGGATCTCACCATGTCTGCGACGCCTACTGCCATCAATACCTTGACCGAATTTCTGACTCAGGCTGGCACCCAGTTCCAGCTGTTTGACATGGGCCGCCAGGTGCGGCCACTGGCAAGCGATACCTTTGTGCGCATCGAACAGCAACAGGAGCCCTACCCCTGGCCGCTGCAACAGCACGCCTGGCTGGGTGTGCACTTCTTCCAGCCGAGCGAGTCTCGCCACTACCTCTGGTTCCTCAAGTTCGCCCTCGATGAGCGCGGCCTGCTGATGTCAAACGGCCCCAAGCTGTTCATGGATCAGGTGGTGGAGACCCTGGGCTACAAGCTCACCGGCGATCTGGATGAAGAAAAAGCCCAACGCCTGGCCGACAATCCCTACACCTTCCGTCCGGCCGAGGCCAAGATGGCCAGCCTGCACGCCAAGCTGGCGCGCCAGCTGGAGCAGGCCCCTTCGGCCTATTACGATGCCCTCTGCCACTATCTGGCCGCCCCCAACGACACCGGTTGGCAGACGCTGGGGCTGCAGGGTTTTGCCGATCTGGCTGAGCGACTGCATGATGAGCGCAATCTGGCGCTGGTGTGCAAGGCGCTGCCCAAACTGCCGCAAGAGCCGCTCTACGCCCTCTGCCAGAGCCTCGAAAACGCCCCGCTGCCGCCGGCAGTACAAGGCGCCCTGCTCGAGCGGATCGGCAAGGAGCAGGAGTGCGCCGCCCCCAACCCGGAGACCCTGGCCTACCTCTGCCGCGCCATGGCCTCCTGCCCCGGCAGCACGCTGCGCAGCAACAAACTGCTGACCCTGCTGCAAACCCAGCCGAGCCCGGCACTGCTGCTCGCCATTGCCGGTCGGCTCTGGCCCGATCTGAAAGATGCCCATCTGCTCAGCCACTATCTGGAACAGCTGGCACTGCAACCGACCCAGTTCTTCAATCAGGTTTTTGCCGAGTTGGTCACTTTACCTGCCCTGCGCAATGATATGCTGGCCAGACTGCGCGACCCCGACCGCAGCGAGGTGCTGGGCAAGGCCATCGGCCGTCTGTTTGCCTCGGCCTGATCCCTCGCCTCATCCTTACGCCAAGAGGCAACACGGCGGGAAATAGAAAAGGAGATCGGGAGTGCCGAGCAGGACTCCCGGTTATCGACATCACGATAAGGAAGCCCGCCTATGGGAGAGATGCTCGGAATTTTGTTGCTGATTGCCGTTGCCGGCCTGTTCTGGCTG
Organism: Aeromonas sp. YN13HZO-058; assembly: GCF_001921245.1. Classification (NCBI taxonomy): domain Bacteria; kingdom Pseudomonadati; phylum Pseudomonadota; class Gammaproteobacteria; order Aeromonadales; family Aeromonadaceae; genus Aeromonas; species Aeromonas sp. YN13HZO-058. The sequence goes on from NZ_MQSY01000052.1 coordinate 159,132, forward strand.
CAACGCCAACAGGCAGAAGTGGCCTGGCAATATATGCGCCGCTACTGCCAGCACCATGATCTGCAACTGCTGTCACTGGCTCGCCATCGGCGGGAGCTGGCCCGCAATCCCCTGCGGCTGCTGACCCACTATCAGTTTGAATTCTCCAGCGACGGCGAGAGCCACTATCAGGGCACCCTCAAGATGCAGGGGCTGCACGTCGTCGGCGTTGATCTGCCACCCCATCGCATCCCCTCAGCCTGATCCCCAATCTCGTCTCTGCGCCCGATGGCTGTGCCTGTCTATAATCTCAGGGATTAAACAAAGGGAGAGACGAGATGGAACCCCTTGTCCACGATCTGCCAGCCCTGTTTGCCCAGCTTGGGATGGCCAACGACGAGCTGAGCCTGCACCGCTTTGTGCACGACCATCACCTCGACAATGAGACCCTGCTGCCGGAGGCAGGTTTCTGGAGCGCCGCCCAGGCCAGCTTTCTGCGCGACGCCCTGTGGCACGACTCCGACTGGTGCGAAGCGATCGACCAGCTCGACGTGATGCTGCGCCAGCCCCGCTAAGCCGCCCGCCCCTTTCCTCCCCTGCCGGCTTTGGTTAAGATCCCGCCCCGATATCGATCCCCCCTTCTCACCCAGAGCATGCTTATGTCCGCCCACGAGATCATCCGAATTGCCAACGAGCTGGCCGCCAAGGGCCTGACGCCCACCACCGCCATGATCAAGGCACGCCTCACCCAGCCCGTGCCGATGGCCGAGCTGTTGAAAGTGCTGAGCCAGTGGAAGCTGCAGCCCGTCGCGACCGCCGAGAGCGAGAGCCTGCCCGAAGCGGCACCCCAGCCAGCGCCGGCGCTCACCCTGCAACAACTCGCCGAGCAGCTCGCACGCATCGAACAGAAGGTGGATCGCCTGACCGACCTGCTCATCCAGCAGGGGCAGCGCTGAGCCATGTATATCGTCGAACTCTGCTTTGAGTGTTACCGCGACACCTCCCTGGGCGACGCCGAGCGGGCCATCGTCAACTATCTGGACATGCTGCGTTATCAGGGTCAGATCCTCGGGCGGGAGTTCCCCACCAGCATGCACGACGGCTATTTCGTCAGCCGGGTGGTCTGCCCGGAGCAAGATAGCCTGCATCCGGACAACCAGAGCGATCAGGTCAGGCTGGCTGAACAGCAACTCAATCAGGCGGGGCTGCTGGCGCCTAAACTGCAGCTGCAGGGGGCGGATTTACTGTCTGACAGTACCGACCCTTGCGGCGAGCAGGGTGAACGGCCGAGCTGGATGTTGCTCTATACCAGCTTTTTGCACAGCTGCTCGCCGCTGCGCTGTGGCGACCACTTCGCCCCCATTCCGCTCTACCAACTGCCCGCCGTCGCCAACGGCGATCAGAAACAGATCATCAAGTGGCAGGAGGATTGGGAGGCGTGTGATCAGCTGCAGATGAACGGCTCCATCGCCGAACATGCGGCGCTGCACGAAATCGGCGACGTGGGCAGCCGCCTCTACCGGCGCGGCAGCGATCTCGCCAAGCGGCTGGAAGTACTGAGCGGCATCCCCACCTACTACTACCTCTATCGGGTGGGCGGGCTAAGCGCCGCCGACGAGAAGGCGCGCCCCTGCCCCAGCTGTGGCGGCGAGTGGGCGCTGGCAGAGCCGCTACACGAGATCTTCGACTTCAAGTGCGACAGCTGCCGGCTAGTCTCCAACCTCTCCTGGGATTTCAAGGATTAAGCGCGTTCCCTGCACGTAACCTCATAAAAAAGGCTATGTCCCAATTACGTGTTGCATGGGGTGCCCCAGCGCCTCATGCAAACACGCTTTGATATTCACGCC